>JABHEX010000322.1 GCA_018676385.1 Akkermansiaceae bacterium | reverse complement strand
GCACGGTCCTTCTATCGGTTAAGACGCCGTATTCTGGCACTTGGATATTTTGTATTTGTTCGGGGCGCAGGTGACCTGTGGACATCGCTCCGTACCATGTTGAGGGGACGCGATTCTGTGCGATACGGGAAAACGCTAGATCGATAGCTTCTCGGTAGCTTAATAATTTTTGGGGGACGATGGATGTGATCGAGTTTTCGTGGCAGACGGTTTCCATGTGGAGGCTACCGACTAGTGCCTTGGCGAGCTGGTAATTGGTGGCGGTGACCAAGCTCAACCAGTATGAGGATAGGCGAGGGGTGAAAAAGGGTGTTGGGACGATAAGGCGCCATAGACGACGCGAATCAGCATATTCGCTCATCATATCTCGATAGCTGATTTTGTTTGGGCCTCCTATATCAAAACTCTGCTGCAAACAATCTTTGTGGTTGAGAACTCCTGTTAGGTATTCGATAACGTTGCGAATAGCGATCGGTTGGCAGCGGGTGCGAGTCCACTGTGGCGTTATCATGAGGGGAAGTTTTTCAACAAGATCTCGAATGATCTCGAACGAGGCAGATCCTGAGCCGACGATGATTGATGCGCGCAGCGTGGTGAGGGGGATGTTGCTTTCCGAGAGTAAGTCAGCAACGCGTTGTCTCGATTCTAGGTGCACTGAAAGATCATCCGCATCTGGAATGATGCCGGAAAGGTAGATGATTTGTTTGCACTGTGAGGTTTGAATCCACTCTATAAAATGGCGTGCGCAACGTTCTTCTCGTTTGGCGAAACCTTTCCCTGAACCCATCGAGTGAATCAGATAGTATGCGGCATCAATATCATCAGGGCAGGATGTGGATGTCACATCTGTGAGGAAGTCTTGCTCAACAATCTCAAGTCTATCACCAAACATTTCACATGTTTTTTTGTCTAGCCTTTGCTTGTTTCTGACCACAGCGACCACGCGATGCTGGGTCGAGCTGAGTGCTGATAGGAGGCGTAACCCAATGTAGCCATTTGCTCCTGTGAGGAGGATTTTCATGATGGTAATTATTGGGGGGCTTAGGGATCGGTGCCGAAAAGTGATGTGTATGACAAAATCTGACTCAGGGTCAGGAGCGGGGGAGCGCTATGATGCTTGATTATTGATGGTTTGCGATTGATGGTTGGAGAACTGTAAACTCAGCACAACATGATGGATAAACAGGCACCGTCAAATGATATTTGATGCTGATGACAATGCCGATGACGGAAGTTGGTTTTTTTTCTAAAGCAAAAAAATTTGACGAGCCAACAGACGAGGAATAAGATGAGTGGGTTCATTGCTAACCATTATTCATATGACTAACATAAGAAGTATTATCTGTTTATTATCTACCACACTACTAGTGAAAGCCGATTTGGTCACAACTAAAACTCTAGACGATTTTGATTCAACGCGAGTTGTAGGCGCTTGGATGACCGTGAATGATGGCGTCATGGGTGGCCTTTCCAAAGGGGGATCAGTAGTCAGCAAGAAAAACACCCTGGTGTTTAACGGGAAGATCTCGCTGCAGAACAACGGTGGGTTTTCATCAGTCAGAACCAGTGGTAAGACTCATGATTTATCAGCATATACTGGTATTGAATTGAAAGTTAAAGGTGATGGTAGAAAGTATTACCTGACCACCAGAACTGGGGGTAACCGAATGTTAGCATACTGGAGTCCGATCCAACCTGCTAAGGGAGAGTGGGCGATCGTGCGCATTCCATTTAAATCATTTTATGCAACATACTTTGGGAAAAAAGTGCCGACTTTTAAACTGAATACCAAGAAGGTATCGAGTGTGGGGTTTATGCTTTATGATAAAAAAGATGGAGACTTCGAAATTGAGGTCGAGTCTATTAAGGCATACAAAGAATAGCGCCTAACATGATGAGTGGTTAAACTGCTGCGTCATAGGATGCGATGCGGTTAAGGATGCGATGCGGTTATCAGCATGTAGCCAGTGCATGTCATGGCTCGCCTTTTGTGCTGCTTGAGCACGTTCTTTGGTTGTCGTTGTTAGTCTTCGATTGGTGAGAGGCCGTATGCCTCACGGCACTTGTTGGCACGCGATAACGCTTGTTCAATGGTGTCGCCGAGGATGGTGATGTGGCCCATCTTTCGTCCGGGTTTTGCGTGGAGTTTCCCGTATAGATGTAACTTGGCGCTTGGAGTTGTTAGGACAGGCGACCAGTCAGGTGGTGTTGTAGCATCCACCCATAAATCGCCTAACAAATTAACCATGACAGCTGGTTTTAATAAGTTTGTGCTGCCGAGGGGTAAGCCGCAAATCACGCGTGCTTGTTGCTCGAATTGTGAGCTTTCACAAGCATCTAGTGTGTGGTGTCCCGAGTTGTGTGGGCGTGGTGCCATTTCGTTGACGAGCAGATCGCCAGTTTCATTGAGGAAAAACTCCACACCCATGATGCCGACGTAATCCAGTGATTCGGCGACTTTGCTGGCAATATCCTGTGCCTCTTTGAGGAGAGATTCTGGCATTCTGGCAGGTACGATGGATACATCTAAAATATGATTTTTGTGCTGATTTTCAGCTGGATCATAAGTGGTGATTTCACCTGTTTGTGCGCGTACGACCATCACGGAAAGTTCAGCCGACAGATTGATTCTTTCTTCTACAATGGCACGCGTGTCACCGAAGCTGTTCCAGATTTCCTCGGCAGATAAGCGATCGGGATTGTCGGGCACAAGCATTTGTCCTTTGCCATCGTAGCCAGATTCGACGGTTTTAAGGATTACGTCACCGGTGATCTCGCCCAGCGCGCCTTTTAAGCTCTCTGCATCATCGACGATTCGGAATTGTGCGGTAGGTATTCCATTTTCAGCAAGGAAGTTTTTTTCCAGTTCGCGGTTCTGGCAGATGGATACTGGCCGCACGCTTGGCATGAGTGGAAGACGTCCACTGACTTTTTGAAGTAGTTCCTTTGGGATATTTTCAAATTCAACCGTAACGACATCGGATTGAGTGATGAAATTTTCTAGTGTCTCATCGCAATCAAACGATTCTGTTAGTGCTTGATCGGCAAGCCGTGCAGCACCTGAGGCGTCTCCACCT
>JABHEX010000321.1 GCA_018676385.1 Akkermansiaceae bacterium | reverse complement strand
ACGCACTGGGACCACAAAAGCCAGAACGCTCGTGAAAAATCCGCAGAACTCATTCTAAACAAAATTCGTTCATCGAAGCACAAGAATGAACCCTTTCTGCTCATGGGTGACTTCAATGCAACCACATCAAACAAAGCTATCAAAACCCTACTTGCGTCCCCCACCCTGAACGACCCAGGTGTTAAACAATTCAGCACATATAGCCGCTGGCAAGCATCACTAGTTACGGGGCTGCGTATCGATCACCTTTTCATATCCAATCACTGGAACAATTCATCCGTCATTGTAGAATCGAATGGTGATCCTGCAGCTTCTGATCACCATCCAGTGATCTTAACAGCAATATTACCAAACTAACCAGCTCATGGATCTCATTACTCAGGCAGCTTTGGGCGGGCTGTGTGGCGAATTAACTCTTCGTAAGCAGCTCGGACGTAAGGGGCTTGCGTGGGGATGCTTATTTGGTATTTTGCCCGACTTGGATATCCTAGCCTACCCTTGGCTTGACGCTGCTCAGCGGCTCAGTTGGCATCGTGGGCTGTCACATTCAATCATCATCATGATATTCGCAGCACTGCTATTCGGGTGGCTGTTAGCAAAGCTACACAAGAGTAAGGGAGTGATGCAAAAACAAGCAACTTGGTTTGTTTTTATCACTTGGCTTACTCATGTGTTGATTGATGCCTTCACTTCCTATGGCACACAGGTATTTGAGCCGTTTTCCAGCTACCGTGTGGCTTTTAATAACATATCCATCGTCGACATTTCGTTTACTATACCTATGTTGTTCGGGCTACTAGCGGTAATGTTTTTTGATAAAGAATCAAAAATCCGTGAATGGATTGGTGGCGTGACCGCCCTCTGGCTTTGTTTCTACGTCATCGCAAGTTTGATTATTAAACATCAGGCAAAAATTTACTTTGAAGAACAACTCTTAGTTAATGGTATAAATCCAACCCGGACAATGACTGCGCCGACGATATCCAACATATTTCTCTGGCGCATGGTCGCTGAGACGAATGAACACTATCACATAGGCTACTGGTCGCTCTTCGATGACTCTGATCGACCCTTAAAGTTAGAAACATTGGCGAAAGGTCACGATTATTTGGAGAAGTTCGACCAATTTCAGGAGACGAACACTCTGAAATGGTTTGCCAACAACTGGCACATGATCGTACCGGAAAACAAAAACTCAAATACAGTATTATTTATCGATCTGCGCTTCACCGAAATGGTTACTGCAGATAAAAAGTATCCCATTTTTGTGTGGCGACTTAAGACCGATGCCAACGACCTGCAACATCTCGACTTTTCACCCGTATCCTATCGTGATCAGGCACCACCCAAAGAAACAGTTCAGTATCTTTGGCAACGTATCATAGGTAGCGCACCCCACTGGATGGATGCAACTTGGCCATGGCAATCTCAACCCCTAAAACAATGATTAACAAAATTCTCTCAGCTCTAATTTGTATCATCACCACTACCTCGGCATCCGATACTCTTGTAATCATCGGCACCGGCGAAAAAGGTATTTATTCGAGCATCCTCAATCAAAAAAACGGCACACTGAGTGATCCTGTATTCGCAGCAAAAATGCCAGCGACTGGCTTCTTGGCTAAGCATCCCAGTAAACCGATACTCTATTCAACGGGGGAAATAACCAGAAAAAAAGGCTGTGTTGTAGCATACAAAATACAAGACAACGGAAAATTTAAAGAGTTCTCGAGACAATCTACTATGGGCGAGCGGCTTGCCCATATCAGCCTAGATTCTACAACCAAGATATTGATGGGCGCTAACTATCGCGGAGGAAGTGTTGTCTCATTCCCTATCAAGACAGACGGATCGATTGGGAAGCTTGTCTCCATACACAAACATGAAGGCAGCAGTGTGAATCCACAACGACAGGCCAAACCCCACGCCCACTCTATTTACTCAGGGCCAAACAACAAATTTGCCTACGCCCCCGATCTCGGTATCGACAAGGTCATGATTTACTCCATCAATCCAGCCACAGCCATACTCACATTAGCGGGTCAGGCTGCGACACCTGCTGGCTCTGGCCCGCGCCACATGAAATTCGGCAAAGACGGAAAACTCGCCTACGTACTCAATGAACTCGACCTGACAATTTCTGTATTTACTCACGATGCATCCACCGGAAAACTCAACCACAAACAGATAATTAGCACACTTCCCATTGATAAAACCAGGCAAAGAATGAGCTGCTCGGAGATTCGTGTCTCTAAAGATGGCAAGTATATATATAATGCCAACCGTGACCTCGATGAAAAGGGCCGTGATTCCATCTCGGTATTTAAAGTGTCCGAGACAGGCCAACTCGCTCGGGTTCAGACGATTGCTGCGGAAGTTTGGATTCCACGTAACATCAACATAGACCCCTCTGGAAAATGGCTTTTAGTTGCAGGTCAGCGCTCGAACGAAGTTCCAGTGTTCAAAATCGATCAGTTAACAGGCAAACTCAGCTCTACGGGTCACAAAATTTCAATACCCAAGCCAATGTGCATTGAGTTTGCTCCTCAAGCTATAAAATAGTTTGATCTTTGTCAGCCTCAAACCCCGCACTTGACCTGCAGGCATGTCACACGCATATTCCGTGAAAGTTCGCTTGCGTCGATCCGTAATCAAAGCCTCTCCCAACAGCAATCATTAATTAATAACTCACAAAATAACTCATCATGTCCGAAAAAAACAGTACACTAGGTCAAGTCTTCGCAACACTTTTGCTACGCCTCTGGCTTGGAATTCGTGCCCTGCAAACTGGTGTTGAAAAATTTGCTGGAAAAGTAATGAGCGATCAATCAGTGGAGGTTG
Source organism: Akkermansiaceae bacterium (assembly GCA_018676385.1). GTDB lineage: Bacteria > Verrucomicrobiota > Verrucomicrobiia > Verrucomicrobiales > Akkermansiaceae > Oceaniferula. The sequence goes on along the minus strand of JABHEX010000321.1, from coordinate 2,908 downwards.
ACGGTAAAGCCTATGATCCAGATCTCACTGAAGTCGCCAGCACAAAAGCATACGCTTTAGATAATTACAGCGGCGTCCCCGCAGCATTAAAGGAAACCTTCAAAGGAGAGCCCTTGATGATGAACTGGGCACTCAACATATTTGATAAAGTGCTCGGTCCGGCATTAATCATACTGGGTATTACCATTCTGCTCGGCGTGGCTAACCGCGTTAGCTTACTCATTCTTGGCCTAATCTACGTTGGCCTGACATGGGGTCTGATTCTCATCAAGCAAGATTCAGGTGTTGCATGGCTTGGAATCCACGTTGTCATGGTAGCCATGGCGCTGAACTGGGCAAATCACAACCGCCTCTGCATCCTCAAAAAGTGGTAATCTGCCTGAGCTGATCGAGAAACTTAACCAAAAATTCTACTATGATGAACCGCAGAGATTTTTTAGCCAAAGGCAGCACCGCAGCAGGTGCCGGCCTAGTGCTCGCCGCCCCGTCTATCCTCAAGGCAGCAGATGGGAATAACGACAAGATCAACGTAGCACTTATAGGCATGGGTAAGCAGGGCCGCGTACTCTTCGAGGCCATGTCAAACATCCCTGGCCTCCATTTCCAAGCAGTGTGTGACATCTGGGACTACAACCTGAAGGGTGGCGCCGGAAAAGTACGTGCTTTGCAAGGTGCAATGCCCAATACTTACACCGACATCGATGACTTACTGGAAAAAGAAAAAGGGCTCGATGTAGCCGTCGTTGCCACCCCAGACTTTTGGCACTCTCCGCACACTGTGAAATGTTTAGAAGCAGGGCTTGACGTCTACTGCGAAAAGATGATGTCCAATACTATTGAGGGCGCTCGTGCTATAGTACGCGCCACGGAAAAATCCGGTAAACTTTGCCAGATTGGTCACCAGCGCCGCAGTAATCCGCGTTACCGTTTTACACTCGACCACCTCATTAATAACAACAAGGTATGCGGAACTATCGTCAATATCAACGGCCAGTGGAACCGTGCGCTGAAATCCTCGCAAGACATTTCCTACAACAAACGCCTGACGATTGATTCCGAGCGACTCAGTAAATATGGTTTCAAAGACATGCACCAGTTCATGAATTGGCGGTTCTACCGTGACCTATCCGGAGGCCCCATTTCCGATCTCGGTGCACACCAGATCGATGTCTTCGGGTGGTTCCTCAACTGCAAGCCCAAGTCAGTCTATGCCTCAGGCGGAAACGACTACTTCAAAACTCGAGAGCATTTCGATAACGTAATGGCAATCTTTGAGTATGACGCTCCCCAAGGACCAGTGCGTGCCTTTTACCAAGTGCTTACCACGACCAGTGCGGGCGGTGGTTTCTACGAGAGTTTCATGGGAACTGATGGTACCGTGAATATTTCAGAAATGGCAAGCTCCAGCGCTATTTATCGTGAGAGCACGGCTCCTGAGTGGGAAGACCTCGTCCGTCGGGGATACATGCGAAAGAAGCCAGCACCACCTAAACCTGCTGCAAGTGACGGCGTTGCCTCCTACGAGTCTGCCGCTCCCGAGGAATACACCATTCCCGGTGTGCTCAACAAACCGCCCCACCAGCCACATCTAGAAAACTTTTTTGCCTCAGTAAGAGGCAATGCCAAACTCAACTGCGATGCCCGCCACGCATTTGAGAGCGAGGCACCCATATTCTGGGTAAACCCATCTGCATTGAAAAAAGAACCTATCGTATTCACTCCAGAACAACTACAAGTATGAAACTGACTAACACATCAAATATTCCCGCCCTTGTCCTCAGCGCTGCTACCGCACTAATACTCGGCGCTTGCAACGATAAAGAAACAACTGATGGTAGTAGCTCCGCAAGCGGAAGCAATGCTCTCGGTATCGGTACCGCAGGCGGTGTTGAGCTCAAGACTGATCTTCCCAAAGAAGTGATTGAGGGCTCACCCAAGCCCAAGGGTATCAAAAACCTTGCCCCCGAGACAAAGAAGTTTCCTAAATTTCTCGTTCCTGAGGGCACAATTAACCTCGCTCAAGGTAAAAAGGTCACCGCCAGTGACGACTATCCAATTCTTGGCGAGCCTAAGCTCATCACTGACGGCGAGAAAGAGACCGGTGAAGGCTACTTCCTCGAGTTAATCGAAGGGACCCAATGGGTTCAGATCGATCTGGAGAAGAGCTGCCCGATCTACGCTATCGTCATGTGGCACTTCCACGGCCAGAAGCGCGCTTACCACGACATCATCGTGCAAGTTTCCGACGATCCAGAGTTTAAAGAATCAGTCACCCTGTTCAACAACGACTATGACAACTCGTCTAAGTTGGGTAAGGGCAACAATCAGCCATACATTGAGAGCCGCTTCGGTCAGCTGGTCGATGCTAAAGGTACCCAAGCTCGCTACGTGCGCCTCTACAGCAATGGAAACAGCGCAAACGAAATGAACCACTACATCGAAGTTGAGGTTTTCGGAAAGCCAGAATAACTGACTTATATTTTTAATTACCCCCGGATTCTGCATCTGCAGAATCCGGTTTTTTTGGCTAGGTCTTAAATTCTCCTGCTCGTTGGCGTTTACGGATATTCCACAGAGCAGCAAGCATTCCCCAAGCATCGCGCATGGGTTTGACCTTGCCGCCGTCACGTTCGATCCAAGTGACTGGCATTTCCTTCCATGCAATGTCATTATCAGATAGGGCCGTAAGCATCTCGGTATCAAATGCGAGGCCCACTTCAAGTAGCGATGTCGCCACCATACGGTAATCATCTCCTTTGAGCATCTTGGCTCCACACTGTGGATCTGCGCAGCGCACCGCCACGATCAATCGCACCGCGAGAATAAAGAGCTTGTGAAACACTCGGCGCGGTAGAGTCAGATCAACATGCGTGTGCTCAGTGCGCTTGCGAATTGGCATGATAGTTTT
>JABHEX010000320.1 GCA_018676385.1 Akkermansiaceae bacterium | reverse complement strand
CCAGTCCGATCCGATCTCACCGCTGAGTCACGGCATGCAAGTTCGCTTTGAGCCCATCGACCGGCAAACGTTCATTCAGAAAGGAGGCAAGCTACCGTGAGTGCCTTGATCATTGAACGAGCCGCACCGATAATGCAGCTGCAGGACCTAGGCCGTTTCGGCGTTGCCCACCACGGGCTCAGCCAGGGCGGTCCGCTGGACCTACACGCTCACTGCTGGGCAAATCGCTTGCTAGGAAATCCAGTCAGCTGCGCCACCATCGAAATCACATTTGGCAATACCGAGTTCAGCACCCAAAAGGACACCTGGCTCGCTCTCTGCGGAGCCGACATGCACGCTACGATTGAAGGTAAACCTGTTCCGACATGGTCCTCTTTTTTGTTAAAAAACAACCAATCCCTCAAACTATCCTACACATGCTCAGGCATGCATTCCTACCTCGCCGCTACCGGCGGATTTGATTCATCACGCATTCTTGGAAGCCAGTCCACCGTTCTTCGAAACGACATCGGAAATCTGCTGAACCCGGATGATCAAGTCCGTATTCACGGCAGTCAGTTTGATGGACCCGCCACATATACACCGCCGTGCTACATACCTAATTATTCAGATCAGATTGAACTACGCATGATCAGCTACGGTGAGGAAACACCCGAAGTTTTCCAAACTCAATTCTCCGTCAGTCAGCGAAGCAACCGCATGGGCTCAATACTCGAGACCAAGTCTCCGCTCTCACCGAAATCTGGAATCATCTCCGAGGCTCTACCAATCGGCACGGTGCAGCTTCCCCCCGATGGCAAACCGATCATTCTTCTTAATGACCGACAGACTCAGGGCGGTTACTACAAGCTTGGTTCTATCATGCGCTGCGATTTACCCAAAATTGCCCAAGCAGCAGCAGGAACGAGAGTAAGTATCCGCCAAGTTGATTTGGAATCAGCACGCAAAGATTGGCTCGAGTTCTGCCACTTTTTTAGATTATTAGGGTGAAAAAAGTCAGGGAGTCATGGTTTACCATGACTCCCTGTAAATGGTGCGCAATACAAGATTTGAACTTGTGACCTCTGCCATGTCAAGGCATTGCTCTACCACTGAGCTAATCGCGCATATGTTGCCACACCCATGTGGTGAAGCCGGCGCAAGCTAGTCAAACGAGCTATTAGAGGCAAGTATTTTTTTGCCTGATTTCAGCGACGCACGGGGATTTCCCGCTCTGAAAAATGCTCTTTCGCTTCGGCTACCGTGTACTCACCAAAGTGGAAAATACTCGCCGCGAGAACAGCGTCAGCTTTTCCTTCTTTAAGAACGTCAACCATATGTTGAAGGTTCCCTGCTCCACCTGATGCAATCACCGGAATACCAACTGCCTCACTCACTGCTCGGGTCAGTTCAATATCATAACCAGCCTTGGTCCCATCGGAATCCATACTCGTGAGTAATATCTCCCCCGCTCCGCGCTCATAGACCTCCCTCGCCCACTCGACGGCATCCAGCCCAACAGGTGTGCGTCCTCCGTGGGTGTAAACTCCCCACTTCCCCTGGCCTTCACGTTTGGCATCGATAGCAACGACGATGCACTGGTTGCCGAATGCCGTGGCTCCCTCATTGACAAGCTCGGGGCGGTTCACGGCAGCAGTATTGATGCCTACCTTATCAGCTCCAGCTAATAGCATCTCACGCATATCCTCAACTGTTCGAATACCCCCACCCACCGTCAGTGGAATAAAACATTTCTCCGCAGTGCGACGAACCACATCGACCATTGTATCACGCCCATCAGATGACGCGGTGATATCAAGAAAAACTAACTCATCAGCTTCTTGATTATTATAAGCAATAGCACACTCAACCGGATCACCGGCATCAATGAGGTTTACGAAGTTGGTACCCTTGACGACACGACCGTCGGTGACGTCCAGGCAGGGAATAATTCTTTTGGCCAGCATAATAAGATTTTCAGTTAGGTGTGATCAAATATCAGATACAGTCATTTAATTCAACCCCCAGTCGTGAAAGATAAAAAAAGATTGGATGATTTAGCTGAAATAAACATTGAGCAAACAACTCATAGATAAACACAAAGACAATAGACAGCTAATGCATGGTGAAAAATAATGCTGCTTTCACCAACACTGGCACAATAATTCCTGAGAGGTTACTATGAGGTTAGTGAGAAGTAGCAAACACCAGCAGCACCAGCAGCAAAGCAGTAGTAGGCAAAATATTCTAGCTTACCTTTCTTAACGGCACCCATCACAATATAGATGGCTAGTAAACCAACAAGTGCTGCTGCTGCAGCCCCCGCAAGATAAGGGGCAATAAAACACGATTGCAACGCTTCTGAGAACGAACCTGTTTCGTCCATTCGATTTTTCATTGTTAATACAAAGCCACCAGCAATCGCAGGAATTGACATCAAGAATGAGAACTCGGCCGCTTTGTCCGCCTTTACTCCACTCATCATACCAGCAGCAATGGTTGCTCCAGAACGTGATATCCCCGGCAAAATTGCTAATGCCTGTGCAAACCCCATAATGACCGATGAATTCAACCCAACCTCACCAAAACCAAGTTTCACAATACGTGGTATAAATAAAACAAACCCTGTAACTACGAGTAAGCCCGATACAAGTGTTGGGTTACCAGGCACCGAGTCAAAAAAATCTTTAAATATAAGAGCCACAATCACTGCGGGTAAAGTGGCTACAGCAAGCCACATGATTTTTTTCCGCTCCTCGATCATCTCTTTAGTATAGAGTGACTGCACAAGAATACACAGGCTTTTGTGAAAATACACCAACACACTGATCAAGGTGCCCACATGCAGAATAACTTCAAACGCAAGATCCGGCTGATGGGCGCCTCCAGCACAACGAATCTCCAATAGATACTGAGTCAGCACGATATGACCTGACGAGGAAATAGGCAGAAACTCCGCTAGCCCTTGGACCACGCCCACGATAATTGCTTTCCATACTTCCATGATTCCAATGATGATTCACAAACTGATTAAAATCTTAAGCTAACGAACCCTACCTCCCAGGCAAGCCTATTTACATCAATCAAAACCAAAAATACACTTATTCATGGCGATGATCGTCCCCGTGATCGATACATGTAATTATCAATTCACCACTCGCGTCATCAATTATGGCAGTGTAAATACCTCCACTTTCTGGGCAATAGTAGGGGATTTCCAAAGTCCCAAAATAATCCACTCCAGATTCAAGTGTTTCACCTCTCATATTAGCACTAGCTATTATTGCTTTACGCATTTGGTCTTGGGCCATAATGCAGCTCGATCGATTCGCATGAGCTTCATAAATTGACGATCCAGTAAACAATATACCAATCAAACCTAATATGATACTAATCGTAAGCGTCAGCTCAAGAAGTGTCAGCCCACGGCTAAACCCAGAAAACACTAATTTACGACTTACTAAAGAATCTAAATTTTTCATATATGAAGTAAGTTGTATTGTGTTAGGTGATACTCTCTTATACTCATCTTCTCTATCATGTTAGTGATTTTTTATCAATTAGCCAGAACAGACACATAAAAAATAACCATGACCTGAAATTCACTTTTTTAAGTAAGTCGATACCAGTAAAATATTTTCAGGGCAGTAATGATCCAGCCTCATTAATGAGGGTGTATATACTCTCTGATAAATTGAATAATTTGTTAATCCCACAGCACGAATTCCATCTAAACCACATGTAAATAGACATCAACCGCTGGGAGGTTCTTATTTTTTAAATCATAGCCCATCAACCACACCATAGCCGTATGACCGCATGAAGCATGGATCGTCTATTCTTATCTTCCATCAGATATAGCCACTTTTCAGATGACTTTAGTATTCAAATGACTTTAGTATTGCGAAATCCATCTAATCCAATAAACTAATGGAAAGGCACCCATCGTCATCCATGACGCTACGGATAGCTTGACGCTAACTAGCCAATATCGATTGAACCAACAAAGGAGCACATTATCGCAGGAAGACCCAAAAGAGGAGGTGGCGGCAGACGCCGACGCAGACACAACTACGGCCCACCAAAGAAAAAGGATGACGACCGCGAAGACAAGGCGGTCGAACTCGAGGGCATCATCAAACACGTGCTAGCTGGCACAATGTTCAAAGTGGAGCTAGCCAGTGGCCACGAGGTTCTGGCTCACATCTCGGGCAAAATGCGTAAGCGTTTCATTCGCCTTGTTGTGGGTGATAAAGTTAAAATGGAGATGTCCCCATACGACACCTCGAAGGCACGGATCGTGTTCCGTGTAGGTTAACTCCTCCCGAAATGCTGCGTTTTTACGCCTATAAGGGATGTGACGGCTGCCGTAAAGCACGCAAGTGGCTAAGTATCAACGGTGTTCAATTCATTGAGATCGCAATCAGGGAAACCCCTCCCTCTCTGACTGAATTAACTCAGGCGCTTGAAGAAGCCGGAAATATTCGCAAACTCTTCAACACATCGGGTGTGGATTACCGTGAACTCCGCATGAAAGACATGCTACCCACCATGACTGATGACGATGCTCTAAAAAAACTTACCAGCAACGGCAACCTCGTCAAACGCTCATTCCTAACAGGTAAAGACGTATCTCTAATAGGTTTCCAAGAAAACGTGTGGTACGAAACACTCAAATCTTGACATTCCGCAAGGAAACCTCTGGTCAACACTAACGACCTTCTACTAGAATCTTAGCAAGTGGAAATTTTCGCAACATGGCAACAAGCTTACCTCACCGCACTCGTGGTGCTGGTTTTCATTGCTTTTGTCAAAGAATGGGTATCAGCCGAACTTATCGCGGTGTCAGCTCTCATAGCTTGCGTGCTCGCTGGTATTCTGAACGTCACTCCAGGCGATCACTTGAATGCCCTCACTGTCTTTTCGCACCCCGCACCCATAACAGTAGCGTGTATGTTTATCCTAAGTTCGGGATTAGAAAAAACAGGGGTAATCGAAGCCCTAGGCACTTGGTTTGAGAAACTCGCAGGCAGCTCACCACTACGCATGATGGTGGTGATGATGATCCTCGTCGCCGCGCTCTCTGGATTCGTTAATAACACCCCAGTGGTCGTTGTTTTCATGCCCATCGTCCTAGCGATTTGTCGGCGCAAAGGATACACCGCCTCACGCTTTCTGATTCCCCTTTCCTACGCTGCCATTGTCGGTGGAACAACGACGATTATCGGAACTTCTACCAACCTCATTGCCACAGGCATCGCTGAACGTGAGGGACTGGCAAATTTCAGCATGTTTTCAATCACACCGTTAGGGCTGATCTTTGTTGCGACTGCATTCATTTACATGCTGACGCTTGGGCGCAAATTACTGCCCGACCGAGTAACGCTTGCCACTCTGATCGATACCGAGAGCTCGCGCGAGTTCATCACACACGCATTCGTCAAAAAAGATAGCGAACTGGATGGCCTAACATTTCCTGAGAGCCCTCTGGCAAAAATGAAAAAGGCACGCGTTTTAGAAGTGCTTCGTGACGGCAGACGGCTACGCCGCCCACTACCAAAGATTGTTTTTGAAGCAGGTGACGAGATTGTTTTCAAAGGTGACCTTGCAGGTGTCATGGGCATCTCGGAGACGGAGGGCATCGACGTCCGAGGCAATGCCGAGCGTGGCCTCGAGGGCATCCGAACAGAAAGCGCGTTACTCATGGAAGGCATCATTGGCCCGGATTCTAACATGACAGGAAAGAGCCTCAAGGAGCTGAATTTTCGTCAACGTTATGGTGTTCTCATCCTTGCGGTACACCGACAGGGCAAGAACCTGCGTGAACGTTTCGAGGATGAAAAGCTCGCCTTTGGTGATACTCTGCTTGTTCAGGGTCCCACAGAGAAAATGAACACACTCTTTCAGCAGCGTGATTTCATTAACTTAAGCGAACCCGAGCACACCGCCTTCCGCAGCAGCAAGGCTCCTATTGCCATCGGCGCATTACTTCTATTTATGATCGCCGGCGCACTGGGTGGGCATTTTGGCATCCCACGCATCCCCATTGTGCAACTAGCGATGACCGCTGCTTTGTTAGTCCTGGTCACCAAATGTGTGCAACCCCATGAGGCCTACCGCGCGATCGACTGGAAAGTCGTGTTCATCATTTTCGGCATGTTAGGTCTCGGCATGGCTATCCAAGCATCTGGACTGGCGCAGAGAATCGCCGATGGCATGACTCAAAATCTCGGCATCACAAACCCCTATATCATGCTGGCACTGATGTATCTTTTTGCCGCCGTGATGACGGAAATCATTTCCAACAATGCAGTCGCGGTTTTGCTGACACCCCTCGCCATCGTTGTTGCTAAAACACTTGCCATAGCCAACGGCACTGACATCAGTGCCATCCCGTTTATTATCGCTGTTATGTTCGGGTCATCCGCCAGCTTCTCAACTCCCATTGGCTACCAAACGAATACTTTCGTCTACGGCGCAGGCGGATACAAGTTCAGCGACTTCTTCCGCGCCGGATTCCCTCTGGCGGTCATCCTGTGGCTCATTGCTTCAGTAATGATCCCCATTCTCTGGCCGTTTTAGTCGCCCACACCCTAGTGAATTTGCATTCCTGGTCGATACGACAGGTAAAGAACTACTGAAATGTTAGTCCCTTATGGTCCGATGTTGAGAGTTTAAGTGTTTGCCAGATCCATTATTTTGATGAAGGTTGTATTGGTAAGTTGTTATTTCCTGCTGACCCGATTTTTGATAAATTGGCAAGCTCACGAAAAACATAGGGTTCCCCTCCCCCAAATTTTTCCAAGTGAATCGTCTACACCTACGGAAGCTTCATCGTCCGGGTTTTGTTTTGATCGCAACCCTGTCGACCATGATTTTGCTTGCCATGGTAACACTGGCTTTACTGACTCTTTCGTCGGTGACGATTCGCAGTTCCAAACAGGCCTCGGCCCAAGCCGAAGCCAAGGCCAATGCCCGGCTGGCACTCATGCTGGCACTCGGTGACCTCCAAAAATTCGCCGGCAGCGATACCCGGGTCACAGCACCCGCAAACATCCTTGATTCAGCTTACCCCATGGTCACTGGCGTATGGAAAAGCTGGGATGGCACCGACCATGAAACCCAGGGCCAGTTTCAGGGCCGACCTATCCAACCGGACTACGGCGCCAAACGCCGAACCACGCAAGATGGCGGACGTTTTCTCTCATGGCTGATCTCCTCCACCCAAAAAAATCCAGCCCCGGACACATTAAACTCCATGGCCAAAAACCAATCCACGCAAGGATGGACACCCATGTTAGGCGCAGGATCGCTGCCAGCCAACGACCAACGCCAAGTGTATCTCAAACCAGTCCCTGTGCAGAGCAAAACCCAAGGCAGCTACGCATGGTGGGTGTCAGGTGAAAACCAAAAGGCACGACTACCCGACCCCTACGAACCAGAGCAGGATAATGCTGCGCGTTGGTCGACACTCGCAAAATCTCACGCCGTGGCCGACCCAGGAGTTTTCCATCTCGACTCCCTTCTGGACGACTCGACGCTACTCAACCGCATGATTTCACTCTCCACCACATCCTTCATTTCAGACAAAAATGCTCCGGTGACGGCCAATCGTTATTTCCATGACCTGTCAACAAACTCAGTAGGGCTCCTCACTAACACAGCCACCGGCGGTTGGCGAAAGGATCTCTCGCTCGTCACCGAGAACTGGGAGTCTTTGCCTCGCAGCGGACTCCCGTTTTTTCGTTACACTCCTGATTCAACCAGCCTCTCAGCGCGCCCCCACTCTGGAGACCCTCAGCCCCAACAATCCATGCTCTACCCATGGACAGGCTACCGGGACATCCCCGGTCGTCCGCCGATCTACCAACACGGCGGAGTGAGCTCGTGGCACAATCTCATGGACTACGCCACTGCCTACAAACGTATTTCCACTAGCCACGGCAAACACTCTATTCCCTTCACAGCAACCCATATCTGGCACCCGCATGGGGCCCATAACTTCCTCCACAAAGTCAGAACCATTCCCGTCATCGCCCGCATCCACTGGGTCTTCTCCCACCAAACCACAAGAATCCACCCTCCACCCAGCGATGGCCGCACCCATCGTCTGCAACTCATCAAAACCCCTGTGGTCACCATGTGGAACCCCCACAATGTCTCGATCACCTCCGAACCGCTGCGCATCGCACTGGTAAGACCGATCCCCTGCGCTTTCCGATATGGGAATAATACGAGCTACTACTGCCTCACAAGGAGCGGCAGTTATCCTTCGATGGGCGCTCACGCCCACCTTTATTACGACTTAAATCAGACCTTCACACTTGGACCAGGTGAAACCCGCGTCTTCAGCCCGACCAACACATCACCTTCAACCGCCAGTAGACTCAATATGGCGCCCGGTTATCGCTCCGGAAGTGGGCACATCTTTGATGTCAAAGACGACACCGGCCAGCCCGTCGCACTCGAACCCTCAAGTCGGATCGAAACCAATGTAAGATTCGATACAGCCTATCGCGACGGAGCCCATGGCGTGGGAAACTATATCAACATGAACTCGACGCAGACACGCGACTTACTGCTTGTCTACCGCATGGTGATTCCAGTTGAAACAGCACGCAAATACTGGAAAGAAATCCCGGCGATAGACCTAACCTGCCCAACCGCCCAGGAAGTTGAGAATAACCCACAACCATTCCTCTCCACCGTGTTCGGATCCCGCGTCGCAAGCGACTCCCATCTACCTGGAAAAGGACTCATCCAAACCAGCCCTCTGGTGAACTACACCGTCATGGGAAAAACCAAGGAATACGGCAACATCAGACACGAATACGCCGGCGCCTACCATCCGATCAATTCCCCCTTCGACTATAGCTTCATCAAGCACGCGCCGGGCGATAGCCGACTACCCAATGCTGACGATACAAACCACCGAGGCTACATCATCTCCGGCTTCGATAAAAGCAACGGACTCTCCCGCATCGTCCTCAGCGAGCTCCCCCTCCGCCCCCTGGCCTCACTAGTAGAATTGCAAAACTGGGACATGCGATACGAAAACCCCGTGCCACCCTACCAGTTGAATGTCATCGGCAACAGCGACGCCTCGCCACTTATTCCATCACACGCCGTGGTGAATTCATCCGATGACGCAGTCGTTGCCAACCTCCAACACGACGACTCCTACTGCGCCAACCACCTACTTTTCGACGACTGGTTCTTTTCCTCCATCGCACCCGACCCCACTCAGTTTGGCCCCAGCGGCACCGACATGCGCACTAGTTTTGTTGAGTTTCTCTCCGGAAAACGACCACTACCCAACCGCAGTTATCGGCCAATCCTCGAGGACAGCAAAATGAAAAGCGCCGAGGCCTCAGCACTCTTCGATAAGAACCTCATGAGAAACAATGGATGGCAACGGGTCGCATCCCGGCTCGAGGTGGAAGGCATGTTCAACGTAAACTCAACATCCGTCGCCGCTTGGCGTGCCCTGCTCGGCCACGCCCGCAATCACAAAATCCCCTACATCTCAGAGTCGAATACCAAGTGGCCCATCAAGCTTTCCCAAAAAACCGACCACGCCTTCTCCCGATTCACCATAGCTGGCGATGTCCAAGCCGGAAAACGAGGCACAGCAGGTGCCTTTCCCGATAGCTCTGAGTTTTCAGGATATCGTGTCTTTAGCAAAGATACCCTAGACGCCCTCGCCGAGGAAATCGTAGAGCAAGTTCGTCGCCGTGGCCCATTCCTATCGCTCTCAGAATTCGTCAACCGCCAGCTAGGCTCCGGCGATCTTGCCTTGGCAGGCGCCATCCAGACAGCCCTCAACAACCTCTCCGATTCAGCGTCCAGCCCCAATAAAGTGCTACAGGAACTTTCTGATGACGCGGGTGTTGCTCCCGACCAGGAACTCGCCGACGCCGGCTACCAGTTCCCGGAAGCCGCCCAAGGAAAAAGCTCCTATGGCCTCCCCGGCTGGACACGCCAGGCCGACATCCTTCGCCCACTCGCCCCGATCCTGACCGCTCGCGACGACACCTTCACCATCCGGGCCTACGGCGAGGCTCAGGATACCAATGGCAACGTCACCGCGCGCGCATGGTGTGAAGCCACAGTACGCCGGACTCGAAACTTCGTCGATCCCCGCGACGCAGCCGACCTAACAGATCAACCAAAACAAACCGCGAATCGTAACTTCGGCCGCCGCTTTATCATCCTCTCATTCAGATGGCTCAACCCCAAGGAGGTGTAAGACCCACTAGAATTCCCCTATCTATCCATATGCGCTTCCTCATCCTATTCACTCTTCTGCTTGCCGCTCTCCCTCTGGCCGCTCAGAAAAAAAACGGCAATGCCCGAACCTGCCGCATCCTCTACCT
>JABHEX010000319.1 GCA_018676385.1 Akkermansiaceae bacterium | reverse complement strand
AGAGCTCCATCGTCTTATCCGACTCCTTACTCAGATCGGCGAGCTCGGGCACGCTGGCCTGCATGCGAAAGGCAAGCTCGTAGGACGCGATGCGTCCGGCAATCTCGGGATCACCAATCGCCTGATGCTGGCGGTGATTCATCCACTGGATCAGATCAAGCTCGCGGCGGCGATCCTCGTTGGTTACGCCCTTCGGATTTCCAAGATGGAGCACGGGAGCGCCGCTGTTGCGGAATGGCACACCGGCGTGGCGGGAATCGAGAAAACCGTTACCCCAGAAGCTCTGTAATAGCGGTTGGCCGTCGCTAACGCCAGAGGTCAGCACGGTGTAGGCAGGTAGGTCCTCGTTGTCGGAGCCAAGCCCATAGGATGCCCAAGCACCGAGGGTGGGTCGATCAGCTAACAAGGTTCCGCAATTCATAAAATTTACCCCGGGGTCATGCACGTTGGTATCGGTGTGCATCGAGCGGATCACCGTCAGCTCGTCAGCCACCTTCGAGAGATGCGGCAGCAGTTCGGACATGACGATGCCGGACTGTCCGTGTTTTTTGAATGTGTAGGGCGACCCCTTCAGGTTGGGTGTGCCGCGGATCAGGGCGAACTGCTGATGATCCTTGAGCAGTTCCTGCGGAATCGTCTTGCCGTCGAGCTCATTGAGTTTCGGTTTTGGGTCAAAAAGATCAATGTGTGACGGCCCACCGGCCATGAAGAGGAAGATGACACGCTTGGCTTTCGGGGTGTGGTGACAGCTCGATAAACTCCCTTGCCCTGCCGCCAGTCTGCCGTTGAGCAGCGAGGAAAGGGCAATCGACCCGATGCCGCAGGCGGAACGCCCTAGGAACGAACGGCGTGTCATGTCCGCCGATGATGTTTGGTGGTCGGTCATGGCCGGGTGATGGTTTCGTCAAGGTTCAAGAGCACGGAGGCCAAACTGGTGAGGACATCGAGCTCAATGGACTCGGATTTTGTGTAGCGGGCGGTCTGGGTATTGATGAATTGTAAGAATTGCTTTTTCTCGGTGGATGTGGGCAGCCGACCTAGGCAAAGCCGGAAGGCAAGGTCGAGTCGGGTCTCATGACTTTCGGCCTCTGTTAGTAGCCTCTGTGCTAAATGCCGGGCGGACTCGACAAAGACAGGGGCATTCAGGGTCACAAGCGCCTGCGTCGGCAGGTTCGCCGAGTTTCGTTTTGCCACGCAAACGGCGCGGGCTGGAGCGTCGAGCAGCTCCATCGTCGGGTGCAGCGCCATGCGCCGCCAGTAGATGTAGAGGCTCTTGCGGAAAAGGTCATCGCCGCTGCTCATCTTCCATTTCCCGGGCAGGTCACGGTCTTCCCAATAGTTGTCAGGCTGCTGAGGGAATACAGCGGAACCACCAGCGTATGGCTTCAGCAGACCACTAACAGCAAGCGCCTGGTCGCGGATTTGTTCGGCGGGCAAGCGAACTCGCGGCATGCGGGTGAGTAGTCGGTTTCCCGGATCTTTTTTCTGATGCTGCGGCGTGATGCGGGTCGACTGCCGGTAGGTGGCGGATGTGACGATCAGGCGGTTGATGTGTTTCATGTCCCAGCCGCTGCTGACGAACTCGGATGCCAACCAGTCGAGCAGTTCGGGATGGGTGGGTAGCTCGCCCTGCGAGCCAAAGTCATCTGGCGTGCGCACCAGGCCGTTTCCAAAGTAACTTTGCCAGAAGCGGTTGACCACCACCCGCGCGACCAGTGGGTTCTTGCCATTGACCAGCCAGCGTGCGAACTCGAGCCTGTTCTTCGGCTGAGCATTCCCGTCAGCCACCAAGACTTCCGGCGCCCCTGGCGAAACTTGGTCGCCGCGACTGAGAAAATTTCCGCGCAGGTGGATAAATGTTTCCCGTGCTTGGGCAAGCTCCTCCATCACCGGCACCGAGACCTCCTTCCCCTTGCCCTGACCTCCCTGAGCTGGTACATACTTCATCGTCGGTCCACCCTGCTTGAAGCCTTTCCCTTGGTGCTTCGTGTTATTGAAAATGGCAAACAGCGAGAAGTAGTCGCGCTGGCTGATCGGATCAAACTTATGATCGTGGCACTCGGCGCACTCCATGGTTAGGCCAAGCCATACCTTGCCGGTAGTATTGACCCGATCGGTCACTCCCTTGAGCCGGTATTCCTCCACAGGATAAGTCATGCCTTTGGCCTGCGGTGCATTGCGGTGAAATCCGGTTGCTAGCCGCTGCTCGGCAGTCGCGTTCGGCAGCATGTCACCGGCGAGCTGCTCGATGGTGAACTGGTCAAAGCGCATGTTCCGATGCAGCGCACGCACCACCCAGTCCCGGTACGGCCAGATCGCACGCATCTTGTCATCGGCAAACCCACGCGTATCGGCATAGCGCGCCAGATCGAGCCAATCCTGGGCACGGCGTTCGGCGTAGTCACGCGTCGACATCAAGCGGTCGACCAGCCGCTGGTATGCACCAAGTGCCTTGTCGTTTAAAAAAGCATCGAGCTCTGACGGCGACGGCGGAACACCTGTTAGATCGAGCGTGACGCGGCGGGCAAGCGTCACGCGCTCCGCCTCCTGGGAATGTGTTAGGCCATTCTCCTTCAGTCGCGTCTGGATAAATCGGTCAATTGGGTTTGGCTGACCTTTGGCAATCGTCAAAGCACTTTCTGACGGTATGTGCTTACGTGGTGGCACCAGTGCCCAGTGCGGTTGGTACTCCGCTCCTTGTTCGATCCAGCGTTTGAGCAGATTCTTTTCGCGATCCGTGAGCTGCTTGTTGCTGTCCGGCGGCGGCATCAATTCTTCAGCATCGGTGCTGGTGATGCGTTTCCAAACCTCACTGTGGTCGAGGGAACCGGGTTTGATCGCCTGCACACCATCCCTCAGTGCGTATGCGCCCTCCGCCGTGTCCAGACGTAGATCAGCCTCCCGGGTTTTGGCATCGAATCCGTGACAGGCAAAACATTTGTCGGAAAGAATCGGGCGGATATCGCGGTTGAATTCGAGGTGCGCACGTTCCGCCCATACATCCTGCGCGTGCAGGAGCAAGCCCGCCACGAGGGCGAATTTACATGTAGTTGAGAGGATATGCATTTTTCGGCTTCGAATTATACGCTTCAATGATCCCTTTCTTGCCAGCAGGCTCGATCGTAAAAAAGGAAAATCTCCGGCGGAAACGAGGTCCGCCAGAGATTTTTTGAATGTATCAAGGTAACACGTCTACTTGCGGCGACGAAGGATGAGGGCGAGTCCGCCAAGGCCCAGCAGGGCTACTGACGAGGGCTCGGGGACGGGGTTGACGATCAACCCGCTAGTGCCGCCGGTGTTGTCTTCCTGGTGGACGTAGAAAAGGCTGTCTCCAGCGCCGACCGTTACGCCGACCGTCGAACTTCCGAAGCCGTAGTCGCCGGTATTCTCGGAGCCGGGATCATCACCGAGCGTGCCAGCCCAGATCCGTCCAAACTGGGTGTTGTTGCGGCCCATGAAAACAGAGACGTTGTAGTCCCCTGCGTCCAGGTTCTTGAGTTCGAAGAGAATTTCCGAACCATTTCCAGGCCCCCAAATGTAATCATCCCATGCCTCGGAAGCCACGTTTATACCGTCAATAGGGGTGCCGCCGGCAACACCTGCGACATTGCCGAGCCCACCGATAGCGCCAATCGACAAGGTGACGTCGTTGTCGACGCTGTTCACGTCCGTGACGGATGCATCTGTGACGCTCGTGGTGAACACGTCCCAGCCGGTCGCTGATCCGCCTGAGCTGCCCAAGTCGATCTGGAGCAATGCGGCTGACGCGGCTGGCATGGCGAGAGCGGAGAGCGCGGCAGTGAGCACAGCGAGAGGTATCTTTGTTTTCATGTTGTTGTTGTTGGTTTATCTTGATAGTTGATACTGGAAACTAACTCTCAGCCCACATTAAAAAAGAACTTTCATATTCTATTTTAGTCAATAAAGTGTGTCAGAAATGAAAGAGCGCCTGGTGATACGAGTCCGCTTGCCGGAATGGTCGACGTTTACGGAAGCCGTGTTGCGGGGTATCTTGCGCTACCAGCGCGAGCACTGGCGGCCGTGGCGATTGATTTGTGAGGGGGAGTTCTTCGGTATGAAAACAAGTGGTATTGAGATGGAGGAGGAAGAGTGCGACGGTGCTATCCTGTTCCGCCCGGTCGAGGACGAGGCCGGGGTATTCAAGCGTAGAGATGTGCCACTGGTGGTACTCAGCACAGAGAACGCGCAGAAGGGAGTACCTAGAGTGGTGGCGGACAGTGTGGAAATTGGGCGTCGGGCAGGCCGGTATTTTACCGGACTCGGGCTGAAGGATGTTGCTTATATTGGGGATTTGGGAATGAGTTATTCGAGGTGTTGGCAGCGTGGTCTGGTCACTGAGTTTGCCAAGGCAGGCGGCCGGGTGCAGCTCCACCAGCTTGCAGAGGATCTTATTTTCCCAGTGGAACATAGGGCACGAATCGCTGAGATCCTCAACCCTCTGTTAGAGCATCTGCCTAGGCCTTGTGGGATTTTTGCCAAAGACAGAGTGGCTGCCAACGTCCTGACTCTCGCCGAGAAGGCCGAATGGGGAATACCCGAGGAATTTTGCGTGCTTGGCGCAGGCTACAGCGACATTCTCGCACTGACGTGCTCCCCTCCCTTGTCGACGATTGATTACCCGAGTGAGAGGGTCGGTTACGAGGCTGCGGCCACTCTGGACAAGATGCTCCGTGGCATGCCACAGGTGCCCCGGCACGTCATCGTCCCGGGAAGTGAAATCCGTGAGCGTGAGTCCACCGGGGTGGTGCTGTCGTTCACGGGGCCTGTGCAAAAGGCGGTTCTTTTAATCAGGAAGGAGGCACCCCATAGTGCACTCCAAGCGGGAGAGGTGGAAAGCAACTGCACCACTGGTAGCCTGTCGACGTTCCGGCAGGAGTTCCGGAACCAGACGGGCATGACCGTCAAGGAGATGATCAAGCGGATCAGGATCGAGAGACTGGAATTCCTGTTGCTCGACACAAGACTGAGCATCAAGGAGATTTGTTATGAAATGGCATTTTCCTCCACCGAGGAGCTGGCACGTTTTTTCCGGCGTGCGCACGGTTGTAGCCCGACGGATTATAGGGAGAGGAAGGAGGGGTGAGACGGGCTGATTTACTTTGCTTTTGCAAACTTAGGACGGAGGCGCAGGCTGACCTTGCTTCCTAACTTAGGAAGATTCTCACCAACGACTTCCCAGAGCAGAGCACCGTTCTCATGACCATGGCGTTCTGGAAGACAAAGCAATTCATCGCCGAAGGTGGAAAGTGAAATGACGTTGCCGCTTTGCTCGCAGAGGTAGATGTTTGGACCTTTTTCCTGAGGGATGAGTCGGGAGCCGGCGAAAAGAAATGTGCTGGTAGGAAATTTTTTATTTGGGTCAGCTGTGGACACCATGAAATTCTGAAGCGGGCTTTCCTTTTCCTTACCATCGGCATCCTTGAATACCACGGAGACATCTACTTCTCCACCTCTGGGTGGCACATCGATCCAACCACCTTGTTCTAACTTCCGGCGTCCTGCCGGGTTACCTGGATTAGCACCAACGAGTAAGAGGGCGGCATGGATAAGCACGGGACGGGCTTCGACGACAAAAATAGCTTCGTGTTCTTTAGTGCCAGAGGTGCAGACAACGAGCTCCAACGCCCCCTCCTTGAGGCAGACTCTGGCATCCAAATCAACGCAGCGTTTTTCGCGGTTAATGTTAATTCCCAGCATTCTGAGTTTTTCCAGCGGGGCAAGTTTCTCACCTAGCGCACGCGCGATGGCGAAGTCGGTTAGTTTTTGCGACTCGAACCAGCCTTTCCACATGTTGTGCCCCTGCCCTTTGATGAGAACCACTTCAGCGGGGCCCCCAAATTTTTTGTATCGTTGGACAAGAATCTTTGTGTTTTCATCATGGGGCACCACCTTATCGTTATCTCCCTGAAAATGTAGGATAGGCACACCGGCCTCGGCGAGTGACTTGATGCGGTCGATCGGGTTGTGATCAGGCAGAGCATCACGAAGTTCTGCAGCAGTCATTTTATAGGCACCGGCGGCTTTTTCGAGTCCTGGGTAGCTTTCCAGATTACAGACGGGATAAAGTGCAGCGATGCCACTTACTTTATCGACATTTTCCGCCGCCCAGCAATAGAGCATCAGCCCGCCGCGACTGCGTGCGAGCAGGCAGGGTTTCTTGGCAAACTTTCGCGTTGTTGTTAGGTGCTGATAGAGATCAGAAAACAGCTTGCGTCCATCCGGGCTACCGTAGGACTCACCAACGTCGATACCGGCGATGGCAATCCCCTTGGCGAGGAACTTTTCGAACATCCAGACCTCCGCTTTGGATGGCAAACCCCGAAGCGTTGGCGCATACCAAACCCATGGAGTGTTTGCCTTGGCCTTTTCCGGAACAATCACAAAAGCATCACGACCGTTCAACTTGAAGGACTCGCCCTTAAGCGGGAGTTTTTTCTCTCCCTTTTCGATCTTCACATCCGCTACCGCAGGCAACGTCAGGCAGAGGAGTATGAATAGGGATTTTTTAATTAATAGTTTCAGCATGCTAGTTGGAGAGCTCAGGCTCTGATTTCTTTCATCTCACCCGTGCTATCTGCGAATTGCTTTGTCGGGGCATCGACGGCATTAAGCATTGAGACATACAGATTAGACAGCGGCACTTTTTTCTTACCTTCAAAAGAGTGCAGGTTACCGTGCTTAAAGCCAAGCGCATTCCCACCCGCGACTTGGATTGGGTAATTCTTCGTGCTGTGTGATGCATGCGGGTGAGCGGATCCCCAGACGACCACCGTTTGGTCGAGCATGTTGCTGTCGCCTTCTGGCGTATTCTTAAGGCGCTCTAGGAAGTAGGCGTGCTGCTTGGCACGCCAGTTGTCCCACTTTCCGGATTCGGTCGGGCGTTTGTGTGCAATGTCATGAGTGGCTCCCTTGTAGCCGAGCACGTAGTTCGCATAATTCCACATTTCGCTGCCACTGGATTGCTCACTTTCTAACATCAGGGTGGCGAAACGTGTGGAGTCGGTCTGGAACGCGAGGTAAAGCAGGTCATACATACAGCGCGTGTATTCCTCGGGTTCCTTGTGGGAGACTTCGAGGTTCAGCCCTTTGGTATCGACATTCGGCAGCGGCTGGTGAGTCCACTGGCTGGTGCGTTCAACACGTTTTTCAAGAGCCCTTATGGAATCAAGATACTCTTCCATCTTCTGCTGATCTTCTTTTCCGAGCCGACCCTTAAGTCGTTTCGAGTCGTCCATCATTAGATCGAGCACACTCGCCTCACGTTTGAGGTCGGCGCGCACTTGCTCGATACCTTTTCCTGCGTAGGGGTTGAAGAGTCGGTTAAAAATCTCTTGGGGTCGGTGCATCGACGGAATGGGGCGTCCGGGGCCGTAGTGGGAAAGTGTCTTGGCGCTGCCGTACGAGCCAGTTCCGCCCTCGGTGCCTAACACGAGTGACGCGTAGCGGGTCTTGTGGCCGTTCACTTTCGCGGCGAGCTGATCAACGGAGATGTTGTTGGTTTTTTCAGTAACCGACATATCAGCACCGGTCGCAAAAACGTCACCACTGCTGTGGCCACCCATTCCGACGCCACCTGCGTGCTCAAGGCCGCGGATGTAACTCACGGAGTCTTTTAGGGGCTCGAAAGGAGCTGCTGATTTGTTAAAGGTAAGTGGGCCGGCGTCTTTGCACGGCCACCAATTCCAGTCGTGGTGCGAACCATCCTTATTTTTTGGCTCGTAGACACCATAGGCGATGTAGCTCACGACCATACGTTTTGGCAGTGCCTTGCCTGCTGCCGCTTTGCCCCACGACATGCCATTGAGCAGTGGAAGCGCTAAGGCAACGCCGCCGCCTTTAATAAATTCGCGTCGATTGATATGCCAGGATTTCTGTTTCATGAGATGATTATTTTTTAGGTTTTTCGCCAGTGAATGTGGGGCTCTGACAGATGGATACGATCATGTCCTGAAGTTTGTATTCATCTTCCTTCGCCTGTTTCAGTAATTTTTCAACTTCAAATCGATCGCGATAAGTGAGTTCCCGACCTATACCGTAAGTCATCAGCCGACGGATCACGTTTTTAACAATATCCTTTTTACGATTCTTAATCAAATACCGCTTCAGCTCTGGCATACCATCGACCATGGGGCCGTGAGGCACACGCGCGGACGCATCAACCTCTATATTGAAGATTTTTTTCAGATACTTATTATATCCATCAAGCGTTTTATCGGCCTTTAGGCTGAAACCCCTTACCCTAGTTCCATCTTTTGGCACCATCGGCTGGAATTTTCCAATCGCACTATAACGTTCGAATGGAATACCCCATGGGTCGAGACGGACGTGACAATCGGCACAGCTCTCCTTGGTCCGGTGCAGTGCTAACAGGTCCTTGATCGTGACCGATTCCTCAGCTGAATCACCAGCAGAATCAGCGAGTGCCGGCACCTCGGCAGGGGGCGGCTTAACTTCATCACCGAGGATTGCCTCACGCAGCCAGACCGCACGATAGATGGTATGAGGTGCTGATCCGGTAGAATTACCAACAAGAACCGAGCCATGGGTCAACAAGCCTCCTAAGCGGTGCTCGGGCTTAATCCTCACCGGGCGGTGCTTCAAACCGTAGACACCATCAACGCCATAGTGCACGGCAAGCGGCTCGTTGAGGTAGGCAAAATCCGACTCCACGATATTCATTACACTTGCATTATTTTTGATCAGCTCTCCCACGAAACCAATCGTTTCCTCGATCATGTAGTCGCGGATAGTTGGGCGGAATAGCTGCTCCTGGCCGCGCCGCTCGCCCAGGTGTACGGTGTAGAGAAAACGGGGAAACAGGTCGCGATTGATGTTCACCGTTTTAGCCTTGGTGACACTCAGCCACTGAGTGGTGAAATTCTTAACAAA
The DNA here is from genome assembly GCA_018676385.1 of Akkermansiaceae bacterium. GTDB lineage: Bacteria > Verrucomicrobiota > Verrucomicrobiia > Verrucomicrobiales > Akkermansiaceae > Oceaniferula. Next base: position 23,320 of record JABHEX010000319.1, on the reverse strand, counting down.
ACTCTCAGCACGATCATCGGCGAGGAGTCTGCGCGTCTGGCTCGCTATGATGGCGGGATCACTTAACTTACCTGAGGCAGCGAGCTCAAATAGCTCCTTATCAGGCATGCTTCCCCAGAGGAAATAGGAGAGGCGAGAGGCGAGCTCGTACGGCCTGGTAGCAGCAGTAGCATCAATCACCGTGTGATAAAGAAACTGCGGTGAAATCAATACCATGGCCAGAGTCTCACGCATCGCCTGCTCAAGGGTATCGAACTCAGCATCGTAGATTTTGTAAACGCGATAAAAGTGATCGACCTCATCCCGGGCGACAGGACGTCGAAACGCTCGGGTCATGAAGCGCTTAATGACCTCGTATGCATACTTCCCCGAGTTTGTTTTACGCAGTGGCGATTCAAAGAGAATACGGGTGTGGTGCTCCGGCGGCCAAACCTCAGCGACTGGTGCCTCAAAGTCGAGCGACTCGAGAACCACGCGAGGAGCCTCTGTGCTCCATGAGGCATCGAAGCCACTCTTACGATGATCGTTGAGTTCACCATTATCAAAAATATTCTGAGCGGTGATTGTGATACTCGGGGGCAGCACCTTGTTCCGATGTGTTACAGATGGTTGCACCGGGATGTTCTCAATACGACCGCGCAATTCAAACTCCTTAGGCTTATCTGGTGTGTTTTTAAGATGAATGACACCCACTTCTTGATAGGTTCCAGATCCTGAATCATGCCGGAGACTGGTTCCAATTACCAGCCTAAGCGGCACCTCCTTAAACCCAGCAGGTATGTTTCCTGATGCTTTGACACGGATTTTAAATTCACCAGTTTTGGGCCAGCTTTTTAGACCGACGGTTTTACTCCCCATACCGGGTCCCTGATAGATACCAATCTCAGCTCTGGTCAATCCGCCTTTACCAGGTTTACCGTGCTCCCACTTTGCGCTGGTTCGGTGAATTTTTGGTTTTTCTGGATCAACGATCGCACTGGCCATCGCCTTGCTCGCGGCCTCTTTATAGCGGACTAGTTGATCTGGCCCGACCATCATGAACGATGCAGTGTTGTTGAAATGGTATGGCTTGTCAGGATCCACAGGCAGGTCGTCGATTAGCTCCAACTCGAACCCTAACAAATCACGCATCGTGTTCTGATATTCAATGTTCGTCAGTCGGCGTGTGGTGGTTTCAACTGCGACCTTACTCGCCTTTTTGACGTAGTCACGTAGCCCCGACTCAATCCACTTCACCATGGCAGCGCGATCTTCGGCACTCGGCCGATCCTCTTCCTCTGGCGGCATGTCTCCATGCTCAAGGGCATCAAGAATATGCTCCCACCGTTCAAGTTCCTGACCTGCCGCTAGGTCACCATCAAGGCTATGCACAGTGATCTTGCCTTTGCTTTTATCCGGCCCATGGCACTCAACACAGTGGGTTTGAAAAAATGGCTTTACGTGCGATTCAAATCCGGCTTTGCCCGAGGGAAATCCCTTCGCCAAACCCACCTCAGCAAGCGATACAATCGTCACTGCTGCTGTAGTAAAAATAAAACGATTAAGGCATGCACTAAAGTTCATATTTAATAATATACGTATTGATTTTCATCCATTAGTCAGCGCTAACCCGACAAATTTCTTGTGAGACATTTTGAGATTAATATGCGCAAAGCAATTGATCTAATTGCCATATACATGGAAATTATAATATTCAAAATTTCTCACGTCAGCCTACACATATAGATGTCAAGAAGTTGGCGAGCGTGTACGGGCAGGAAGAAAATAAGAGAAAAAGCGGCTCAGCTCTGTGCCAAACCGCATTATCAAGTTATTTTCGATAACCCCATGCTCTACTCGGCAAGCAATTCGATCATCAGCTTGCCCATGCCTTCTCCTACTTTCATATAGGTATCTGGATCACCACCGTAGTGGCCGTTGGCACCGCCCTTAGAGACAGGTTTCGAATAGAAAACCTCGGCATCTTTTTCTTTCTTAGCAAAGGCAAACATCTTTTGAGACAGAGTTGCACCCTTGTCATGCTCACCCAAAGTAGCGCAAACAAACTTGGCGTTTGGGGCATTAAAATCCTTTTTTAGATCATTGAAGAGAAATGCTAGGTTCTTATCATATGTACCCACATTTCCCTTCCCTTCAGCGGCTCCCTGCCACCAGAAGAATCCCGCAACTTCGAATTTCGTAGCACCGGGGTAATACTTCGCCAAATCCTTGAGCGCATTTTGGGCAGCACCCACGTCTTGATCATACTGAAGTCCTGCATACCAGCCCTTCGCTGCTTTGGCTTTTTCACTGACTTGTCGATTCCCGTATTCCGAGTCCCCTTGATATGATTGACCTTTGGCTCCAGTGCCATCTGCACTCGGTGGCAGTAAGTCCCAACCCAAAGCACGATTGCCCACACATGATTTCAAGATCATGACTGGGGCGTCAATCGCATGACCCAGGTAATTCCCAATACCGATTTCTGGGCCAAACTTCCCACCGCCATTACCATTGCCAGCGGTTAGCCAATCATTGTATCTTAATCCTCCCATACAGAAGAATACGTTACGCACATCCTTGCGCACATTCCAGGCACCTGCATCATCGACAAGGTAGGGGTATTTTTCCCCGGCAGTTCCTTTGAGAGCACCTGCATTTCCAAAACCAAGCATGTTGGATTGGCCCATCATGACAAAAACCTGCACTGGCTTGCTTGTGTCCGCCTCTTTCCCATCAGGATCGGGAAGGACATCAGGCACATCTTTGATGGCAGTATTGGATGTTCCCGCAGCTTGATCCTTCAGCTTAACGCCCTCGGACTTCAGATATTCAATATCCTCAGCTGACAAGATCGATTGCTGGAATCTCATCGTTGCGCCGTTGAGTTTCTTGACGACTACTTTTCCGGTTTTTTCATCGTAGGATTTGAGATCGGCTACGAAGGTTTTAGAACCATCAGCACTGGTCCATGTGCGTGCATGAATGGGAGTTAAGAAAAACCCAACGCTTATGATGGTGTATAATAAATGCAATTTTTTCATATGTTTCGTGATTTGTGTGGTTTGAAAATATTTGTTTCCAACTTTGTAAACGATCAATAGTGAACGTTAAATGTTTTTTTGTTACGCTATTCCATCCATAAAATTTCATCCATGCCATATAAATTTTAAGTTATTTCACCCTCAAATGACTACACAAGGACTGGTACTCCAAAAAAATGCTATAGATGTTCTCGAATCGGTTAAATGTTGAACCCTGTCGATTTGCTCATAGCTCCGACAAAAGGCTATTGATCTGAAATCATATCTGCAAGTAATGGAGCAAATGAGTATTGTTTACCTATAATAGGTAAACAATCATCAGCATCAGCCATTTAAATGATTTTCTGCTAACTTCTGGAGTGCGACTAAATCTAGATCCGGACCAATCAATATCGCCGAGTTAGGCACGTTTTTTCCCAATAAGACTTCCTGCGGATCTCTCGACACTACATCCGCCACACGCTCGAACAGGTAACGGGCACCCGGTTTTCCCGTGATCCCCATCAGAGCTTTTACACGAATCACTCCCGAGGGAATATCCTCCAACCAATTTTTAATAATACCTTCGGGGGCGGCATGTGGCAGCAAAATTTGACATGCTGTAAATTCATGAGTTTTGTGATGTTTGTCAGATATTTTACTAATCTTGGAATTATTTTCTGAATTTTCTCCTGTTAGGATATGCTTCTTAGCTTTGACCTTAGCTAAAACCATTTTTATGAACTCTTCCTTACTCACAACTGTAGCATAAGGATTCATCTCTCTAACTTTTCCAAGAACGTCTTCAGGAGGCTTAGCTCCACTCAAATGGGAAAAATAAATATGACTAGCCGTCTGGAGTTGTAGCTCCTCGATATCCCTGTAAGCGCCGCGCTGACCAAAGTGTCGGGCATCAATAATGCAAACTTGCCACCGGGGATGCAGTTGCAGTTTATTTTCCATGAGAGTGAATGATTCCACAATCGGAACTGGATCGGCCGTGCCATTCAACTCGACGAGTAGAACATCAGATTCCGATTCAGCTGACTTCATCGATAGTTTTAATAAATAATCAAGCCCTTCACAACAGGCACATGTAGCAGTTAGAGGTTCAATGCTGGCGGCCAAACCTTCTAAAGTCGCGCTATCCAATTTAGCATCAGCATAGTCATTGAGGATAACATCTGCAGAAACTCCAGCCTTCTGTGTGGCTAATAACAGCTGTCTCAGAAAAGTGGTTTTACCAGCACCCAGAAAACCGGTTAATAGAATGACGGGGCGCGCAGCAACAATCTGCGGAATGTAAGGAAGTTTCATTTAGATGAAATTTTTTGGCCGCACATGATTCACTCCTTGTTCAACGAATTGCTTCACCCAGTTGATGGCCGAGACAGGGGCAAGCCAGGCAGCTCTCCCTTTTATTTTACTCCAATCCGAAAAACATTGCTCCCGGTATGCTGTCCCAAAACGCTCCTCAATCCACTTTTCATAAGTAACCCACCACGTCAGCAATGGCATCACAGATTCGAGCATAACATCGGGATCATCCAAACAAATGCATCTTTGCGACCATTGCCCAGCAACGAGCCTATGCTCCGGAAGCCAGCGATAGAAGCGAGATTGTTTTCTCAAAAAAACAATACGAGATGACTTATTATAGCAACCAGCACATGAACCATAGAGCTGAATCACCCCAAACTTGGATTCGAGTGTGTAACAACTCGTTCCCTTCAACCCCACAGACGGGGACTTACAAAACCCACAAGCTTGTAGCTGGTTTCCCCTGGCATGGATGACATCCTTACCGAGAAAATACATCTGCTGGTAAAAGCCGTTTGCGCAGTCTTTTAACAATATCCTGAGCTTTTGATCATCGGCGCACATTAGACATCCACCGGGCACAATTTTTTCTTACGCCTACAAGTGGAACAGCAACTGCACAAATTCCCTGCATGCACAGCTATTAGACATAAACCACCCAAAGTGGTTACGATACTAGCAGGTGGAATATTCAAAGACTTCTCACCCTGCTCATCAATAACAATTGATGGGCAACACGCATCTACGCAGACAGCGGGACTGGAAGCACCTGCTTCCATACTCATGGCTGATCCTCATCCTGGGGCTGCAGCCTCTGTCAAATTACTCTCCTCTGTCCCAGCTGTTGTCGATGCCACGCTCTGAGCTTGCTCAGTATTTGTGGATCTATCACCAAGCTCGATGTATGGCAGAATTGCACCTGCAATTATAAAAGCAACTCCAAGGCTACCAACCACTAAAATCCACTTCTTTGAGTGCGTCTTGTAGCCTTTGCGCATCATAAAAATAGCAATGGGTATTACAACTAAAGCCATACCCCAGTGCGTCGAAGGGTGCGCCCATGCTTTGCCAAACGTAGGCAGCATAATCAACAAGACAGGCGTCAAAGCACAATGGACGGCACATAGAATAGAGGCAAAAATTCCTATGCGATCCACTTTTGAATGATTCTTAAAATCTGAATTGTCAGCTAAAATCTCCATCGGTCTTAGAAGTTGTTGGCGCTGTTATTAACTCCAAAACGAACTAATGCAACTGATTTGCGTTATAAAATACACACCTATAAAAATTTCTGGGGACGTACATGGGGAGGCCGCTGATTAGAAAGCAGAGGCATATTGATACTAAATGACGAGCTGGTTTTTTTATTTAGCATTTAAATGATTCGGTTTCGCCCAAAATTTGGTGGAGGCCAAAAAAAGCCCCCCTAGACGAGGGAGGCTTTTAAGAAAAATGGAGCGGGTGAAGAGATTCGAACTCTCGACATCGACCTTGGCAAGGTCGCGCTCTACCACTGAGCTACACCCGCATGAGTGTTGTTTTGTGCACCAAATGTTGTAAGCTAGGCGCAGGGAGGTGTTAATTACACCGCGATAATCTACTGACAAGCCAATTTTTAGAAAAAAATGCGTATTTTGTAACTTGGTATTTGGATTTTAAATTTTGGAAATTAAAGAACCCTTATGGATATTCTTAGCGAGATCATGGATCACAAGCTTGCCGAGGTGGAGGCAATACTGCCTCATCTGGAAAAATACCGAGCGGCCGCGCTATCACGCAACGACTTCGGGGGCTTCCGTTCAGCTCTGGACCTTGGACCGGACCGTCTTGGTATCATTGCGGAGGTAAAGCATGCATCCCCATCGGCCGGCGTGATCGATCCCAACTTCGATCCTGCCCGCCAAGCGCGTATGTATCTCGATGGTGGCGCCAGCTGCATGTCTGTGCTGACTGATGAAAAATACTTTAAGGGGTCGCTTGCAGACCTAACAAAAATATCTTCTATTTCTAATATCCCTCTGATTCGTAAAGACTTCATCCGGCACGAGATCCAAATCTACGAGGCCATCATATCGGGTGCTGATGCCGTTCTATTAATTGTTGCGGCATTGGACGACGAAACACTGAGCCGTCTTTACAAGGAAGCGAAGGACTTCCAACTCGATGTGCTCGTGGAGGTGCATGACCTGCCTGAAATGGAACGCGCCATCGATCTTGGCGCTGATCTCATTGGCATTAACAATCGTAATCTGAAAACCTTTGAGACTGACCTCGCCACCACTGCGAAGCTCGCTGACGAAGTTGGAGACGATGTTCTGCTTGTGAGCGAATCTGGCATTCGCACATCGGCGGATTGTCTTCGTGTGTTAGAAGCTGGCGCCAACGCAATATTAGTTGGCGAAACCCTAATGCGAACTAACGATCCGGCCGAGACGTTGCAACAGTGGTTAGATATTAGAATCTGATTGAGTCAATCGGTAGGGGGTAAATTAAAGTGCACACCTCGCTAGTACAACTTCAGATAGACCGCTGTTTTTGCGGGAAAGCGCTCGATCTCGATCCCCTCGGAAAATAGTCGATCGCTTGCCGTAACGATCTTGAGTTTTGACCCCAACTGATCGGCAAAAGTAAGTTGGTTTTTATGTTCCAGATCGATGCCTAGCCATTGGACAGCATCCTCGGGAAGCATGATACGAATGCCCTTCATGTCTTTTGACGGGTGAATGTTGGCGATCACAAGAAATGCCTGTCCCGATTTTGAGTCACGTCGCAAAAAGCAATAGAGCCAGCGACCAGATACGGTTTCTCTACTGAGGCGGCCGTATTGCTCGTTATCTTTGTTTGCGTGGTTCAGACCATAAAAATCTCCTCTAGTGAATGCAGGTTCGGCACATACCTTGAGCAATCTTCTGTAATAGGCACGCAGATCTTTCTGTGCTTTTGTCAGTCTGGCGCCGTCGTATTGGTGATCATTCACCCATCGGGTTAGCGACGGTAACGACCAGTAATCAAAAATCGAACTACGCCCATCATCACCACTGAACCCCTCGGCGCCGTCCGCTTTTTCGCCTACCTCCTGACCATTGTAGAGCATGATTGGACCTCGCCCAAGGCCAAAGAGAATTGCTGAGACTGGCCGCCCGATTCCCATGCCAGCACCGGTCCAATTTTGTTTCGAAGCAAGCCGAACTTCATCATGATTTTCCGCGTAGCGAAGGGACTTATGGAATCGAGGAGAAAACACATTGGCTGCCCCGTCGATGTCATTCGCCCACTTCTCTCCTTCGACAGTATGTTTGATGGTATCGTAGCTTGGATCATCGTAGACGGCGTCAAACCCAGAATCTATTAATGCATCGAGCACATTCCCATCAACGAGTTTTGATGGATCGTCATCATAGGCTTCTGCCATGAAAAAGACATCCGCGTCGCGGTCTCGGCACCGCTTGGTCTGCCACTTCCAGTAGTGCATCGGCACCATATGTGCCATATCCACACGAAATCCATCCACGCCCATTTCCTGCCAATAGCCAAGAATAGCATCCATTTTACGCCAGGTGTTCGGCGTCTCATCAAGTTTGGTATTTTCCTTCGGCAGTGGATGCAGATCGTCACGCGGCGGACCGACGGTGAAGTTGTGGCCGTAGTTAAGTTTGATCGTTTCAAACCAATCGTTAATCGACGGCGTCCATGAAATCACATTATTGCCTGTGACACGACCGAATTTGCTTTCCGGCGGATAAGGAATGGCACCGTTCTTGGTTGGTAGCCTGAGTGGAGCACCACCGCCTTGGTGCAAATCTCCGAGATAAAAAAAATTATTATCAGGCGTATAAAACTGAGCTGTATCATCGTCTTTCCCAAACGATAATTCAGGCCGCACGTCACTGGAATATGAACGCGCAACGTGATTCGGCACAAAATCTATCACCGCCTTAAGTTTATATTTATGCATACGCTTGAGTAGAGCACGAAACTCATCAAGACGATTATCGGGATCAGTCGCATAGTCCGGACAGACATCAAAATAATCGCGGATCGCATACGGTGAACCCGCCTTACCTTTGACAAGCATCGGGTTATCGGCAGATCGGTTTGGATAGCTCGTTGAACTCGCCTGCTCTAACACACCAGTTAGCCAGATGTGGCTGATACCAAGGTCTTTCAGCGACTCAAGGGCAGCATCGTTAATGTCATCGAACTTACCACAACCATTCTCAGCCATCGTGCCGTGTGGCATCCGGGACTCATCGATGTTGCCGAAATGGCGAACCATCAGCTGGTAAATATGCGGGCGGGCAGGATTTTCCACAGCGGCAAGTGTGCCCGTCATCAGGATCATTGCAAGGAGGAGGTGTTTCATTTTTAGAAACTGCTCTCTTCATCGACAATAAGCATACAAAAACCGGCGATGAACATCGCAACACCTCCGATCATGATGGCCATCATGGAGTCGCCACCGAATACGCTACCAACTATTTTACCCATGGTCAGTGAGACGATAACTTGTGGAATAACAATGAAGAAATTGAATACTCCCATGTAAAATCCCATTTTGGCCGGAGGAAGCACGGATGAGAGAATCGCATAAGGCATGGATAGAATCGACGCCCAAGCAATGCCCACGGCGGTCATCGATACGAGTAGCATTTGTTGGTCGGTAACAAACATGACGCTGATTAAGCCTACACCACCAATCATCAAGCAAACGAGGTGAATTATCTTCGATGAGAACTTTCTGGAAAGTGCCAGCAGGATAAATGAGAAAGCAAAACAGACCAAGTTATAAGTCGCAAAGCAGATACCTGTCCAGGCACCGGCTTCTTCAATCACGGTTTTCCACGCAGCTTCGTTACTAGGATCACCACCAAAAACTCGGCGTGCAATCGCAGGGGTCCAGTAAATCCACATACAAAAAAGAGCCGTCCAAGTAAAAAACTGTACCACCGCGAGCTGGCGCATCGTTTTGGGCATCGATCCTATACCATTGCCAAGTTCCACCAGAAAACCTCCCATACCCCGCGAATCCGCTTTCATTCGCTCAAATTCCTCCATGTCCTCCGGAGGATACTCAGGCGTAGTCATGATAGTATACAGCACGGCAACAAACAGAGCGGCCGCTCCAATGTGAAAGGAAATCATTACCGCCTTGGGAATTGCACCATCTTCAGTCGTTCCGCTTTCTACGCCAAACCAGTTAATCAGCAACCATGGCATCGCAGAAGCAATCACAGCACCGAGACCAATAAACAAGCTTTGCACAGAAAAACCCTTGGCACGTTGCTCCGCCGGTAGCTTATCCGCCACAAAAGCGCGAAATGGCTCCATCGTAATATTGATCGATGCATCCAAAATCCATAGCAACCCAACCGCCATCCAAAGCGTTGACGAATGAGGCATTGCCACCAAGGCAATACTCGCGAGGATTGCCCCTATGAGAAAATATGGTCGCCTCCTCCCGAGCCCTGTCCATGTCCGGTCGCTCATATAACCCACAATCGGCTGAATGATCAGTCCGGTAAGAGGTGCCGCAATCCATAGCAGTGAGAGTTCATGTTCCTTAGCCCCAAGGAACGAATAAATCGATGACATGTTTGCCATTTGTAGACCCCAGCCAAACTGAATACCGAGAAAACCAAAAGACATATTCCAAATTTGCCAGAATGAGAGACTTTGTTTTTCGTTCATGTTGCAAATAGTGGTTTTTGAACGGCTTCGATTGAACAGACAAAAAGTTGTAAGTTATAGCCTTACCAGTCGAGCACCGCTTACTGATATTATTTAGGGTATTTCTGCAAAAAGAAAGGAGGATTTTCAAAAGCCCTTACCGAGTGGGCCATTCATATCCAGCAGCCAGCTAAAAAAACAAACTCAGCAAACATGGTGCACTCACCATCCCATCCAAGTATTCAAGATCTCTACAGCGGCTGCTTGATCAATGATACTTTTCTGGCGCTTTGCATTTTTTCCTGCCTGGTGAAGTTTTGCAGCAGCAGCCATGGTGGTCATCGTTTCATCGCAAAAATGAAGGGGTGTCTCAGGAAGCCGAGCGCGAATTTTGTCACCAAATAACCGGCACTTCACGGCAGCATCGCCTTCAGATCCATCCATGCGTAACGGCAAACCTAACACAATTTGCCGCACCCCACGTGCAGCGACAAGCTCTGCGATACGATGGATAGCATCTACCTCGCGCACCTGGATCGTTTCCACTGGGTGCGCCATGATTCCAGCAGCATCGGAGGCAGCTATCCCGATACGGGCATCACCGTGGTCGATGGCTAGGACTGGATGTTCGTCATGCATGTTAAAGCAAATCGTCAGGCAGCTGGGCACCGAGGTCTTTGATGGCATCCGCCTGATGGCGGTTAGCAATGAGTAAAGCGTCCTCGGTCTGTACGACAATAAGGTCGTCAACACCTAACAGGGCAACTTTACTACCCTTGCGTGCGTTGAAAATAATATTATTCTCGGAGTCAATCTCAGCAAGCTGCGTGTTGGTGCTATTGTTGTCGCCTTGTTGATCAAGATACTTAGCCACAGATATCCATGAGCCAACGTCATCCCAATCGAATGTCGCCTCAATATTAAGCACCCGACTAGCCTTCTCCATCAATGCGTAGTCAATGGAAATCGGCGTGAGCTGCGGGAACTTCTCAGCCACGGCAAATTTTACATCATCTGACTGGCGAATCTCAGAGATGAAGTCAGCAAGCTCAGGCGTGTGGGCGGCAAGCTCGGCAGTGACTGTAGCAACCGACCAGATAAACATCCCAGCATTCCAAGCGAAGTTCCCCTGATCCAAAAACGTTTGTGCAAGATCGGGGGCTGGTTTTTCGCGAAAGCGATCAACCTCGTGCGGGTGGTGCGTCAGCGTGGTGTCTAGCTTGGCGGGTTCACCGCGCTCAATGTAGCCGAACGACGGGCATGGCCATGTCGGCTTGATACCGACTGTGACCAGCGCCTCATTTTCAGACGCCGCTGTCATTGCGTCTCGCATGACGGACTGGTAGGCATCGGTGTCGTTGATGAGCTGATCGGACGGCAGCACCATCATCGTCGCGTTTGGGTTTCTGGCAGCAACGAGTGCCACCCCGAGCGCCACGGCTGGTGCAGTATCTCGTTTTGCTGGTTCGGCAAAAATATTTTCTGGCGGAAGTTCAGATGCTATCTCACGCACAGCTTTCTCCTGAAGCGCATTAGTTAGAATCAGGATATTTTCGCGTGGCACAAGCCCGTCTAACCGAGTGATAGTCTGATTGAGTAGCGTAGTGTCACCAAATAGGTTAAGTAGCTGTTTAGGTCGTGCATTCCTGGAGAGCGGCCAGAAACGCGTACCGCTGCCACCAGCGAGAATGAGAGCGTAATGATTGGTGTCGGGTTGGGACATGCGCGAAGCATGGTGCGACTACCACGGCATGAAAAGCAGGAAGAGTAAAAAACTCCACTAATTTCCTCTTTGCATTTTGATCCATCAAAGAGTAATCTATGCATATGGCTCAGTATGAAACAGAAAAATCATGGATCGAAACTAGCGCTTCGTTTGCACCAGCAATGTTTGGTGCGGCCGCAGGGGTATTTCTTGGTGACTTAATGCACCGCGATACTCGTCGCCCCGTGGCTTTTACACTCGCTGCTCTTGCAGTTGCTGCACTTGCACCCACCGTGGTAGACACTGTTGCTGATAAAGTGAACGGTCCCAACAGCCGGCGCGGTAGCCGCAGAACACTACGCAACATTAGGGATGCTGGTATCGACGCGGATGATTTCGCTGACCTTGAGGATGAAATCGGTGAGCACATGTTCGTGGGATAAAATAGAGTATTTTGACAATTCCACATTTCGAATGTCGCCAGGCAAATAAAGAAACATCGGACAAGGTTAACACTTGGTCACTCATCAAGCTAGATAAGACCAAATTGGCAATTACCCAGCCATTGAGATTACAGGGGTGTTTTTTATCTCTTACAGAATTGAGTCTTTGGAAAGTTGCGGTTCGGGCTAAGTAGAGGATCCAAAACGATGAGTCCCAACATCGTGAAATCTATTGATGATATTACCACGTCTGCCACAATACAGCAGAATTAACGCAAGATGAGTGATCAATTATCAGAATTCGGCCAGCGCCTGTGTGTGGGCAGCGGCATTGAAGAATTAATGGATGATTTAGGCAACGCGCTGGCGCTTGGCGGGCCTGACATACGTATGCTGGGTGGCGGGCAACCTGCACACATTCCAGAAGTAAATGTACTCTGGCGTAAGCGAATGGAGGAGATCCTCTCCACACCCGGCGAACTTGAAAAAACTCTCTCTAACTACGATCCGCCACGAGGAAATCCAAAATTCATTGCAGCGCTTGCCGAGCTTTTCAATCAAAGCTTCGGCTGGGATATCAGTGCTAAAAATATTGCCATCACCGCGGGCGGGCAAACTGCATTCTTCTTTTTGTTTAACGCGCTCGCTGGTAAGTTTCCTGACGGTAGCAGTAAAAAAATCCTCCTACCACTCGTGCCAGAATACATCGGCTACGCCAATCAATCAGTTGGATCTGACATCTTTCGTGCGGTAAGACCTAAGATCGAAAAAATAGGCGAGCACGATTTCAAGTACCGTGTAGATTTCGATAACCTACACGTAGATGATGATATCGCAGCCATCTGTGTGTCGCGCCCAACGAACCCGACCGGCAACGTGCTCACAGATAACGAAATGTCACGTCTTGCCACCATCGCCAATGCACACGGTATTCCGCTCATCATCGACAACGCATACGGTGCTCCATTCCCTAACATTATCTTCACAGAGACGACGCCAGTTTGGAATGAAAATATTATCCTCACGCTATCACTTTCCAAAATCGGGCTTCCCGGAACTCGCACAGGCATTGTGGTAGCGCGTGAGGATATAGCTGCTGGTGTCGCTTCCATGAGCGCGATTGTAGGACTAGCAAATGGCAACGTCGGTCAAGCCCTGATGGAACCACTCGTCCGCAGTGGTGAGATTCTTTCATTAAGCAATGAAATCGTAAAACCATTCTACATCAAAAAATCTCAGCAAGCGCGTCAGTGGGTTGAAGAATTTTTTGACGGTTCCCTACCCTACCGCGTGCACGCCCGAGAAGGCGCGCTGTTCCTCTGGATGTGGTTCGAGGGTCTGCCCATCAGCTCGGCAGAGCTTTATGAACGACTTAAAAAGCGCGAAGTGCTTATCATTTCCGGTCATTATTTTTTCTTTGGATTAGACGATTCCGAACCATGGCAACACCGCAACGAATGCATCCGCGTGACCTACACGATGGACGAGCGTAGCGTGCGTGAAGGTATCCGTATCATCGCCGAGGAAGTCGCCAAGGCATACACGCAATCAACGACGAATAGCTGAGACAATCGCCTCCAGCCAATCAAATACTAGACTACCCCAAACAGCCGTGATTGAGGGCTCTATTGAGCACATCAGTATGAAAAGTCGCCGCTATCTTAGAAACGTTGAAAATTTTACTTCGGCATAATCACCTGCTTATGCTTAAATAGCCGCTATGTGGATTTGGTCCAAGCTTTCCGGTATTCAGTGGATGGACGCGTGGGAAGATCGCTTCTACGGTAACCCGAATGCCGTGATCTCACGTTTGAAGACCCAAAAAACGATACGCGTAGAGGTTTACACAGACAGCGAAGCTGAGGCCCAAGACATCAAAAAGTTATTTGGCGGCAGTATTCGGAAACTTGTACACAAGAACTGGGCTTTAATTAAAGAACCCAACCGTAAACCAGTTCGTATCCGAAACTCAGTCATTATAACTGGGTCGCGAGACGATAACGAGATAGATAAGCTGACCCGAGAGTTCCCCAGCAGACACATCATTCGTATTCCTGCCGACATGGCTTTCGGTACCGGCGATCACGCCACCACGTCCACCTGCATGAGAATGCTTGTCGATATCGCCAAAAAAAAGGGCACCACGCCATGGGATATGCTCGACCTCGGCACTGGCACTGGTGTCATTGCCATCGCAGCGCGCAAACTGGGTGCAAGCTCATGCCAAGGTATGGATTTTGACCCCCAAGCTGTAACTGTCGCGAGGCGTAATGTGCGCGCAAACCACGTAGGAAAGGTTACCATATCCGAAACAGACGTGCTCACGTGGCAGCCCGACCGACAATGGCCGGTCATCGTCGCCAACATGTTCTCAACCATCCTGCAGCAAGCATTTCCAGTAATCACCGCAGCACTGGAAAAAGACGGCCACCTCATCGTTTCCGGCATACTTCGTGATCAGTGGAAAGAAACGCGTGAGATTGCGCATGCTTGCGGACTTGAATTTGAAAAAGTTATTATCAAAGGAAAATGGGTCACTGCCCATGGTGGCCATTGTTAATAATATCCAAAAATTTTCTTAAACTTACTGCATTAGACTTGCATCGAATCAACTATCCGTTATCAGTCCCCATCGCTCCGAAGGGGGGTGCCCGTGGAAATCACCAGTGTCCCCCGTTTCGGGACGTGATTAGTCTCATTTAGACCTTATTACCACTATTAGCATCACCAAAAACAACCATGGACTCCATTTCAGCCCGCGTAGCAAACGTCGCCCCCTCGCTAACATTATCGGTCACTAACCAAGCCAAAGCCATGAAGGCACGTGGCGAAGAAGTTTACGGACTTGCCGGTGGTGAACCAGATCAAGACACCCCAGATTTCATCAAGCAGGCTGCCATCGATGCACTTGCTCAAGGTAAAACTAAATACACTCCCGCAGCCGGAATCCCCGAACTGCGTGAGGCCATCGCCAACAAACTCAAGGAAGACAACGGCATCGAGTATGATCCCCGCCAGATTGTGGTTAACAGCGGCGCCAAACAATCCTGCTTCAACGCCATTCTCGCCGTCGTAGAGGAAGGCGATGAGGTTATTATTCCCTCACCCTACTGGGTCAGCTACCCAGAAATGGTCCGACTCGCTGGTGGTGTGCCCGTGCTTGTCGAAACAACCGCAGAAAACAACTGGAAGATCACGCCTGAGCAGTTCGAGGAAAATATGAGCGGCTTAACAAAGATGATTATCATCAACTCGCCGGGCAATCCTACCGGCTCGGTATATTCGGCTGAAGAGCTTCTCGCCATCGGTGAAGTGGCTCTCTACGAGGATATCATTATCCTCTCCGATGAAATTTATGAACATCTTGTATACGGTGAAACAAAGCACACCAGCATCGCCTCACTGAGCAAGGATCTCTACAACCTAACAATTACCGTAAACGGATTTTCCAAAGCATACTCTATGACCGGATGGCGGATTGGATATACCGCCGCACCCACCGAGCTTGCAGGCGCCATGTCGCGTATCCAGGGACACACAACATCGAACGCAACTAGCTTCGCACAGTATGGCGCTGTCGCAGCCCTTGATGGCGGTAAGGATTTTATTAAAGACCTAAATGCAGAATACGATGTGCGCCGTCAATTTGTCCTCGCGCGTCTCAATGCGATTCCCAACATCAAGGTCACGGAGCCCCAAGGCGCTTTTTACTTCCTTGTAGATACCGAGCAGCTTGGGCTTAAGTCCGTCAACCTCTGCGATAAGCTACTCAACCGTTACCGTGTTGCCGCCGTTCCAGGTATTGCATTTGGAAACGATTACAGCATTCGTATTAGCTATTGCACAACGCTTGATGTGCTCAACGAAGGGCTAACCCGATTTGAGGAATTCTGCAAAGCGCACTAAAAGCATTACAAAATTTAGATTATTACCGCGGTGTGGCCTGATGGCTATGCCGCGTTTTTTTTATGGGTAAACAACGTGATCTAACACCAATCCGTCAGGCGGTGCACAGTATGGCGCGCGACCACAAGGGAGATCCGAGGGCTGATCCAGGAGATCCGTAAGATCATCAAGCCTCAATCGCCCCTGCGCGGCATAGACAGCCGATCCCGTCAGTAAGCGTGCCATTTTATATAAAAATCCATTACCCGTAAAAATGATACGGTATCCGTGTGCGGTTGCATGTAATTCCGTATTCTCTAGTATGCGGCGATAGCTTGTCTCATTAGTCTCGTTTCCTCGCATGGCAGCAAAAGCACGAAAATCATGCTCACCTTGGAGAATTTCAAGTGCTTGCTTCAAAGTTTCCGGATCGAGCTGACGAGGCAGATGCCATGCCAATCCCGCCATCAGAGGAGGTAATACTGGCGCAAGACATAGGTCATATGTGTAGGTCTTGCTCACAGCGCTAAACCGTGCGTGAAAATCTTCGGTTACCTCCTCGCACGCAATAGCGCGGATCGTTGCCGGCAATTTAGTATTCACCGCCGGCACCCAATTAAATGGATTCATACGCATACCATCAGGCGCATCAAAGTGCGCCACTTGCCCTGAAGCATGTACACCTGCATCTGTCCGACCTGATCCGTGGACACTGACGTCTTGTTTAGCCACCTCGGATATCGCTTTATGCATAAGATCCTGAACCGTATTCCCATCCGGTTGTTTGGCCCAACCAGAATATGGCCTGCCATCGTAGGCTATCGTTAATTTCAGTCGCACACAGGTATCTTAATCACGCCCACAAATAAAAACAACCATGATAGAATGACTGACAAGAAACGCTCTCACTTAAACCTAACCACTCTAGTTTCACCCTTTACCTCAAATTCTAACCAAATCGCATGATCTGGAATAAAATCTGGAAATTTGTTTGCCCACTCGACTACGACAATTCCGTTTTCGTCCAGATACTCATCCCAACCGATACGCAGCAACTCGTCTTCGGTTTCCATGCGGTAGAAATCAAAATGAAATACCGATAGCCTGCCACCTATGTATTCATGGGCCAAGGTAAACGTTGGGCTTGTAACCATCTCTTTACATCCAAGACCGGCTACCACCCCCTTGGTAAAGTGGGTTTTCCCAGCACCTAATCCACCACGCAAGGCCAGAAAATCACCCAATTGAAGACTACGACCAACCGTCTCACCGAGAGCAACCATCGCCTCCGGTGACTCCACAATCTTCTCGCATCCCTTATCCAACATTACCAAATTTATTCAACCTTACCACCAAAGCCGTGTATCGTGAACCCAACGATCTCATTAAGCATTTCCTCACGGTTAATGTTTTCCACCTCTCCTTGATCACCTGCACTAAGCTGCAACGCGAGTTTACCCAAACCATGGTAATAGACCACCGTTCCTGAGGCGAATACAATATGCTTCACAATTTGAATTGGTGATAGGCTTGGATAATGCACCAGAAATGCTCGTGTAAACGCTTGGAAAACTTCAGTGTAAAGATGGCGACTAACGGCTGGGATTGTGTAATCACTCTCAATTAAGTAACGCGCAACAAGACGTAGCATCAGACCAGCTCTGACACCACACTCTTCAGGCAAGACCACAGGGCGCATAAAACAGGTCATCACCCGTTCAAGTGGAACTTTCTCTATGGTGCCATAGTCAGTAATCGCCTCATTAAGCAGCTTAATCCGATACTGGTTAATCGGATTCATACAACGTTTAACTGCCTCCTGAATCAGGCCCTCTTTGCCTCCAAAGTGATAACTAACGCTCGCCAGATTAACACCGGCAGCAGTTGTTACGTCACGTACGGATACATCCTCAAAGCCTTTTTCAGCAAAAAGATTCCACGCCGCATCCAGAATTTGCTCTCTCGTATCCACGGGAAAATTATTCAAACGATCAATCACAGTAAGGTCAACAACTATTTTAAACGAGCGTATGATCTCGCAGCTATCAAAATCTCTGCTTCTCTTTAAGTTATTAATCTGTTCATGCTTACTGCATGCCAGGGGCAATGAAAACCGATATTCAGCTACACCTACTTGATTGCCTCGAGGGCATGCGTCAAATGGAGGCAGAAACTATCGATCTAGTGGTAACATCACCACCTTATAATCTGGGTATAGATTACACAACCTACAAGGATACCAGCGACCGCACCGCTTTTATTAGCTGGTGCTTGGATTGGTCACGTGCAGTGAGACGCGTCATGACAGAAGATGCTTCTCTATTCCTAAACGTTGGCGCCGCCCCCAGTAACCCCCTACTCCCGCATCAGCTCATTCTCGCTCTCACAGAAGCCACCGGAGGAGACACGCCTGTCTTCACGCTCCAAAACACCTTTCACTGGATCAAGTCCATCTCCATTGAAACCAAAAATGGCGACACGGTCAGCGCTGGACACTTTAAACCCATCAATAGCAACCGATACGTAAACGACTGCCACGAATATGTTTTTCACCTGACGAAATCAGGAGCTGTTCCTCTAGACCGTCGCAGCGCAGGGGTCCCCTACGTTGACAAATCTAATATCAATCGCTGGGGGCACACAGGCGGTAAGGATAAACGTTGCCGTGGCAACACATGGTTTATTCCCTATGATACCATCCAAAACCGCGACAAAGAAAGACCACACCCAGCAACATTTCCAATCGCCCTCGTTGAGCAGTGTGTTCGAATCCATGGAGAAGGCTCAAGGACACGCCTATTGGATCCCTTTAATGGCATCGGCACATCCGCCGTTGCCGCCATTCGCTCCGGCATCGCGTCCTACACAGGATTTGATATTGATGAAAAATATCTTAAAATCACGCGCGATCGTATCAGCGCATACTTAACCGAATAAGTCGGCAAACTTTAACCTGTTAGAATAAAAATATTCAAAACTTAACACCCCATATTCCTCTACTCGCGTTGGCACCAATGCAGGATGTAACCGACTTGGCGTTCATGCGCGTAATGCAGCAATTTGGTGGTCCAGACTATTTTGTCACCGAGTATTTTCGTGTACATGCTGACTACACAATAGAG
Organism: Akkermansiaceae bacterium; assembly: GCA_018676385.1. GTDB lineage: Bacteria > Verrucomicrobiota > Verrucomicrobiia > Verrucomicrobiales > Akkermansiaceae > Oceaniferula. Next base: position 4,176 of record JABHEX010000319.1, on the reverse strand, counting down.
AAAAAAATACTGCGAAGTATCACAGAAAATAATACTGGCCGCCCAGTCTACGCACAGCTCATAGGGCAAGATATCCCCGCGCTGAAGCGCATCGCAAAAGAATTATTACAATACCCAATCGCTGGCATCGATCTAAACCTCGGTTGTCCCGCACCCGTCGTATGCCGCAAAGATGCCGGCGGAGGACTGCTACGTAAGCCAGAAAAAACTGAAGATATCATCGCGGCTTTACGTGATAGCATCCCAGGTAAATTCACCGTCAAAACGCGCTTGGGATTTGAGTCACACCATGAGTTTATACAATTACTAGAAATTTTCCGACGACACGACCTCGATACCCTCACGATCCATGGACGATCTGTTCGGGAGCGCTATCAGACACCCATTCACACGGATTGTATTCGCCACGCGGCAGAAAAGATGTCCTGCCCAGTCATCGCTAATGGCAACGTTGTCGACGTGGAGACAGGTATTGGATTGTTAGAAAAGACGAATGCACAAGGCCTAATGATCGGCCGAGGTGCAATACGTAGCCCATGGATTTTCAGCCAACTTAGAGCGGCTATTGCTAACCAATCTATTAAACAAGTTCTCCGTTCCGACCTCTTGGAATACATAACCCTTCTCTATCAGGAAATAGCCACTCAAACATCTGATTTTGATGAGACCAAACATGTGCACCGCATGAAAAAATATCTTATCTACATCGCACAAGGGATTGACGACGCATTTGAACATCAAATTCGCCGCGTCACCAGCGCAGACACATTTCACCTGACGTGCAGAGAGTTTCTCAACAACAACGAGTCCGTACCTTCCCGCCCACCAGAGCGCTCCAAAATCTTCTGTGGATTTGACGCATTACGGAGATAGCCATCACATGCAATATCTTCCGTCTTGCATCTTATATCTTTTCTCATACTTCTCATTGTGTGATGAATAATACTCTATCACCAAATTTGGAACCATTAATCAGCATTCGTGGATTACATAAGCATTTTGGTGATGCTCACGTTCTTCGTGGTGTCGATCTTGATATTTATCGTGGTGAGACTGTATGCCTGGTTGGAGCCTCAGGCGGCGGCAAGACAGTGCTTGTAAAACATATACTAGCGCTACTCGAGTTCGAGTCAGGCAGTGTGCAAATTGATGGTATTGAACTCTCCGGCCTCTCCGAACGCGCTCTCTCATTGATCCGAAAAAAAATTGGAATGATGTTTCAGAATGGTGCTCTTTTTGATTCGATGAGCGTTGAACAAAATGTTGCTTTTCCCCTTATCGAGAGAGGTATCAGAGATGACGCCGACCTTGATAGTCGTGTTAGCGAGGCATTAAAAATTGTTCGCCTTCATGGTAAGGAGAAAATGATGCCATCCGAGCTATCAGGCGGTATGAAAAAGCGTGTGGCACTGGCTCGAGCCATCATCGACCGCCCAGAGTGTATCTGCTATGATGAGCCACACGCCGGACTTGATCCAGTTACCGCAGACACTATCGATAAACTTATCAAATGCCTGCAGCATGATCACGGCATTACCAATGTTGTCATTACCCACGATCTACGTAGTATTTTCCGTATCGCAGACCGCATCGTTTTCATGTATAATGGTAGGGTTTACTGGCAGGGAGCTTGCGATGAAATGCATGCCAGTACTGATCCCATCATCACACGCTTCATCGCAGGAAGTGACGGCGATTGGGACAATTGATTAAATATCACGTTGATGATTACAGCTTGAACTAAACTACTTTACAATAGATACTGGTTTTATGGCCGCGCGTGAAAAAAGCAAGCAGCGCACCGCAGGACTTTTTGTCCTGATCGGGTTGCTTCTACTCGGCGTCTTGATTGTTGAATTTGGCCGTTTTGGTGATCGATTCAAGGGCCACTATCCTCTCTTCTTAGAATTCCCACAAACCGCTGGTATAATAAAAAACAGCGAAGTTCGGCTTCGGGGTGCAAAGATAGGACGCGTCGCCACTCACCCAGAGTTAGTGCTCACCGGCAGCACCTCAAGTGTTGTAAAAATGGAGATACGCATCAAAGATGATGTTAGAATACCTTTGGATTCAACTTTTAAAATCGGGTCAATTGGTCTTTTAGGAGACAAATTCATCGCGATTATCCCACCAGATAATGAAACCGAGGGATACTATCAATCCGGCGATACGATTATTGGCATCGGCGCCGGTGGAATTGATGCCATCAAATCCAATGCTGAAGATATTGCCCGCGATGCCAGCCAACTCATCAAGGATGCCAAGGTCACCTTTTCAAAAATCGACAAGGCTCTCAGTTCGATGGAAAAAATCGGTGCTAGCATAGATGTTGCAATGAACAAGGTGAACAATGAAGTCCTTGCTAAGGACAATATTGATAATTTCACCAAGGCGATTGCAAACTTTGAAGAGTCTAGTCGTGACATTAAAAGCATGTCACATGATCTAAAACCTACCGTCATTGAGGCACGCAAAACAATGACAACCCTCAAGGACGCTGCCGAAAATGCTAGTCACCTCATTACCGAAGCACGTAATGAAATCAAAAGCATTAAACCTGCCCTCGCTGAAATACCCGCAGCAGTTAAAAACATCAGCAATGCTGCAAGCCGTGCAGAAGACACTATGGCTGCGATGCAAAATAAAAATGGTCTTATTGGCACCCTTGCCTACGATCAAGAAACAGGCAACAACGCTAAGGAATTCATACGTAACCTTAAACGTTACGGTGTTCTTCGCTATCGTGATAAATCGACCAATGACGAACGCGACCCACGGAATAAATTTCGAGGAAGCCGCAGGTAGATAATAATTCAGTCAGTATTTTCAAACTTTTACTCCCACTCCATGAGCACCTCCGAACCCAAGATTTATCTCCTGCCAAACCTGATGACAGCAGGTAACCTCTGCTGTGGGTTTTTTGCCACGCTGACTATTTTTGAAGGTATAAAACTTAACGACTTTTCTGCCGCTTACCCATTTTACGAAAAAGCCATTCTGTTAATTTTTGCATCTTGCCTATTTGACCTGCTGGACGGCAGGCTTGCTCGTATGGGCGGCAAGGAATCACCCTTCGGTCAAGAATTTGATTCTATCGCAGACGTCGTTTCATTTGGTATGGCACCCGCGCTTCTTGTCTCCAAAGCTGTTCTTTTTAACCTCCCTAGCAAAATAGGTTGGGCAATTGCCTTTATTTACCTGCTTTGTGGCGCAATGCGACTCGCACGATTTAATTGCCTCGCCAATATGCCCAAAAATGACGAAGCATCAAACGACTTTCGAGGCATTCCCATACCTATGGCAGCTGGATTCATCGCTTCGGTTACTTTTCTACTCATCTTTTTCAGCAAAAACGACCAGGGTAATGACCTCGGCTACTGGAACTGGGTACTTGCCGGCACCATGTTGATTTTATCATGGCTGATGATCAGCAACCTTCGCTACCCGAGTTTTAAAAAAGTCGATTTTCACACTCGAGGCACACTTTGGGGAATCCTACTAGGAGCCCTCGTTATCGTTCTCATGCTCAATGAGGAAACTCGTTGGTACACGCCTACTGCAATTTTCTCCTTATACCTTATCTACGGTCTAATTAGACCACTCCTCTCTAAACAATGGCGTCGGGAGCTTGAACACGCACTCGATGGTGAAGAAAAAAATAGTTAAGAACCACTAAGCTTCCAGATTGACTTCAGAGTCTTAGTCAGTAAATTTAGAGATTAAATTTTGTCCTCTCCTCTTCATCTTCTTTATCCAGTGTCGCGCTACTTGCTATCACTCCTAACCATGCTCAGCCTTGGTTTGTCAGCACATGCACGCGATGTTTCGCGTGTGATCATCGATGCCGGGCACGGAGGAAAAGACAAAGGTGCCAACCGAGGTAAAGTCTACGAGAAGGATCTTGCACTCAGTGTCGCTAAGCGTGTTGCTACACTTCTCAAGGATCGTCAGATGCCCGTCACGATGACCCGTAGCAGCGATGTCTATATTTCACTCAGTGGTCGTGCCGCCATTGCCAACCGCTACCGAGATGCCCTATTTGTCAGTATCCACTTCAACGCTCACAAAAGCAGCCGATACCATGGTGTGGAAACCTACTACTACGGTGAGCAGGGCAAACGCCTCGCAGCCCACATCCACCTGCGCTTACTGAGCCGACTTAAGATTCGCAACCGT
>JABHEX010000318.1 GCA_018676385.1 Akkermansiaceae bacterium | reverse complement strand
GGCGGCGGGAACTGTACTTATGATGTAAATCATTGATTAATATAAATTAAATGATTTTAAAATCCGTTTTTGTTACATCCTTTGTTACTTAAAGAAGGGGCATCTGCACATTTTTTATGTGTTCAAGATAAATAGTCAAAATAGTTTATAGAGTCAGTGCCATGGTGTATTTTTTCTGACAGAAAATAACATGTGTTGTTGATGTGCGAAGAATGCCTAGCCGCAGTAGCTTTTGCATAATAAATCACTCTAGGCTCTCGGTGTCTTTTTCACTAATTTTTAGCACATAATTATTAGGACCCGTGATCGAAGAGCATTCCACGATCTATTCCTGAAGAGCGACAAAGTTATCCACAATTTCAATTATTTTCTCGGTCTGATCAAGCAGCGCTATAGGCCATGGCGGCTTCGTACCCCTGATCGTTAACGGTGGCGAATTCTGCCCACCATTAACCACGGCCATCGCTGGCGGAGTAATCGGCTCCTCCGTGATCGCGCTTTCCATGTGCCTTCAATATTCGCCTATATTCAGCGCAAGAAAGTTCTACAAGCGGCGATATTACAAGTCGTCTAGACCCAATATCGCCGGCGCTGATCTTTGTTGTACTATGCAGTAGCACTACGATTTAACCATCGTGCCGATTAAAAAAATATTGAGTATAGAGGAAAAACTAGCTTACCAATCATCGTTTTGGGCTGGGAATTTCCAGCCTACTCTCAAGCCTGATTATAATATATAGTGCTGTTAAACAATCTCTCAGAAAAATTTAAATCAGATTTGCTTTTTTGATTTTTTATGATGAAGTAGGGAAATAAAATGCGTCAATCTTCGGTCATACTTTATGACAAAGATGAGTGTCCGTTCTGCTGGAAAGTCAGGTTAGCCCTCACGACAAAATCGCTGCAAGTAGAGCACATTACGATTAATACAGAGAATAAGCCAGCCGACTTTTTGGCATTGTCACCCACTGGTAAAGTACCCCTGCTGATCAGTAATGGAGAGTTAATCTCTGAATCTTCCGTTATTATAGAAACGCTAGAGCTTTGGCAGCCCAATCCGATACTGCTAGGCAAGCACCCCCAAGAGCGTGAGCGAATTGCAACCCTGAACCATTACTCAGACACGGTCGTTGGCCCTGCGATACGCGATGCCATATTTACTCAGAGAGGCCACCCCAGTTCTCAGTGGGATATGGATGCTATTGAGCAAAGTAAAAGGAATTGGAGCGACTGCCTTGCGTGGTTGAATAACCAATTTGAACCTAGTGACCCTTCGCGCCCAGCTTTTTTAAGCTGTTTTAGCCTCGCTGAATGTGCATTGTTACCTAGATTCGCACTCGCTAGTGCTTATGGCTTACATCAAGTCAAAGAGTTCCCAGAGTTGCAGAGGTGGTTCGACTATCACCGGCAACAACCCTATTTTGTCACAACCGCCCCAGCAATTTTTTACGATTAAAAAAGCCAATACACATCAAAATACAGCCCACTTTAATGCGCTGGGCGCGACCATCGCTATTACTATTTTGGTGTTTTTTAAGGCAATCAAATAACTACTACTCATTCTTGGATCTTTGGACCCCGGGAACAGCGAGCCTTATTTAACAGTCATTTTTTTCAACCTATAGGCAAAAGCAGGACGACTTAGACCAACTAACCTTGCCGCTTTGGAGATATTGCCCTGCGTTTTTTGCAGTGCCGATGTTAACATAGTGTCTTCAAACTTCTCGAGCTCGAAGCCCGATGAAAGAAGAGACTCAACCAATCCGTCAGCATCGACTCCCTCCGGAAATATTTGATTTTGCAGCCTACCTGATGGGTCTAGCACCTTGGCTTCTGAAGGTCTTAGAGCACTTTCCGGGAACATGGACTCCATGCTAATAACACCATTGATATCAGCCAAAATGACGGCGCGTGCTACCACATTTTCTAGCTCTCGAATATTGCCCGGCCACTCATAATTAGATAACATTTCCATACCGCGATCAGAAATTCCGAGCACATTTTTGTTGTAAAGAGCTCGATATTTCTCCAAAAAATGCACAACAAAGAGAGGGATATCCTCTTTTCTCTCGCGCAGCGGTGGGATATTGATGGGATAGGCACTCAATCGATAGTAAAGGTCAGCGCGGAAACGCCCCTGCTGCACAGCAACACTTAGATCCTCATTGGTGGCAGCGACAACGCGGACATCAATCTTGCGGACCTTGTTGTCTCCAACACGTTCAAACTCGCTCTCTTGCAGCACACGCAATAACGTTGCCTGTGCGCGAGGAGAGAGCTCAATTACCTCGTCAAGCATTATAGTACCCGTGTCCGCACGCTCGAAGCGCCCCATCCGCGATTGGTTGGCACCCGTATACGCGCCCTTTTCTACGCCAAATAGTTCAGCTTCTATGAGGTCTGGAGGTATTGCAGCGCAGTTTACCGCGATGAACGGTTTGTCGGCACGATCGCTAGTAATATGTACTGCTCGCGCCAGTACTTCCTTGCCAACTCCAGTTTCTCCAAGCAGCAAAACAGATACTTTACTGTCTGAGGCCTTGGTCACCATTTCCAGTGCATGTTTAAAAGGTTTTGAGGAGCCGACAATGTTAGGTAGTTTATCTCCCTCGTTGAGGGATTCTTTCAGCGCCTCCACTGTCGTTTGTAATTTACTTAATTCTTCGAGTAAAGGATCGGGTTCATAGTAACGTTTAAGCTGTTCATAGTTATCCCATTCTGCCGCTGGTTTGCCAACGGCGAAGCAGCGATCACCACCACAACTATGGCACTCCAGCTCCTGAAAAAATATCTCTCGCTGCAACAGCGCCGAACTGTAACCACTGGCATAACCCGTTAGATTCCAACAGCCGGGCTCATCCATGGGCCCCATTTCATTGGCGCAGATCTCCACCTCATAGGAGTTGAACCAGACTACTTCACAGATGAATTCACCACCTTTTTCACTAACAACTAGGCGTTGTAATTCCGGTAGCACCATACCGCGTAGAGCATGTAATTCAGGACCTAAATTAAAGCGATCTTTGATCGGCATTTCCGCACCGCTGCTTCGCGCCAATTCGCCATCGAGTATTCCTAGCTGATAACCCAGGCGCAGAAAAAACGCCTTGCAGCGGTCTTGGCCGATGGTGTCATAGACCTCCTTGCGGAACTTACCCAGAGCAGCTTGCGAAAACAGCATGACGCGCTGCTCATTGAGCCAGACCTTACCTTGCTCGCTAGAAAAAACGATATGAGGAGTCACTTGGCTTAAATCTAATTTAGGAGCATCACTGTCCATACTATAACCTGCATTGCTAACCGAGTATCGATTCACGTTTTCTATCGTACATGGTTTTTAGAGCCTGGTATAAATTACTTTTACGCACTTGTAAGTTAATGAACACCTACAAAAAAACGCCGGCCAGTGGCCGGCGTAAAAATCCTTTTCAAACAGATCAATTAACGCCCAGTCGCGCGCATGTTCTGTGGCGTAAACAGTGATGCTGGCGTCAGACTTGGATCCACTTGCCCCTTAAACTGGCCAGTAGTGCAGTGGTTGGCCTGTATATCCACCATTGCAAAGGCGTCATCAATAGAGACTCCTGAACCTTTGTTTTTTGGCAAGTGATGGTCTGGATGAGCCTGACCAATGATCCATTTTTTCCACAGGTTACCAGCACGATCATAAATGTTAGTCCGCGGAATGGTAAAAGTCTGCGCGTCCATATAGAAGACACGCTTGCTCATAGGGTGATTGCTATCCAATGGGACTGCCTCCACCACATAGGCCTTACGCAACTGCCATTCAACATCAGGGTAGCATCCACCCTTGCCAGAGAACGCTGCTACTTGGTAGCCGTCACTGTCATTATGGGTCTCTGTATCAAGTTCCATATCGTTGTGATTGTAAAAAGGTAGCAGGACATTCTTAGTTTCAATATAGTTCCACTTCATATCCGAGACACGACCGTTATAACCCTCAAAATCCTCAATCATAATATCTGATCCTAGGAATGCATCGGTCACCTGCCCAGTCGCGAGACGACGCACACGACGCTGGAAGCCCAGATAAAGCCAAGCGTTATCACGTTTAAGATCATCAGTGTTACGCTGGATAAGCAACTGAGTGTTCTTTACATCATAGGGAGCTAACACTTGAACATAAATTGAGCGATAAAGGTTTGAAGGGTTAGGCTCAATATTTGGCAGCGGTTGCTGGTTGACTCGTCCTTGGTAATTCAAAAAGTGAAAATTAAACTTTAGGGTTCGCTCTATCGCACCACTCTCCATATTGCGGTACTTCCAATAGAACGGATAGATCGCCGCATTGTCGCCCCAGTTGTAGCCATACTTATAGTTCCAAGCTAGCTTTTCGCCTGCGCGCGGATCGTCTTTTGCGGGCTCATTAACAAATGGCCTGCCAGCAACCCAACCATTGATTTCGCCGACTTGTTCACCCAATTTCACATTGCCCGTATTTTCACGAGTCGCTTTCACATAGTTGGGGTGCAAATCGAATGAGGTGGTTTTCCCCACTTTGATCTGCACATCGCCAGCTGCAATAGCCGCCGCCATTTCCGAGTCAATGACACCTGGAAATTGGCCTATGTTGTCTGCAGTCAAAGTCATACCGGGGGTCAACCCAGGATAATTCGGCGTGCTCTCGTTATACGGGTAAAAAGAGTCATCAACCGGAGTCGCTGATACTGACATGGCTGGCAGCAAGGCAGCGGCGATCGTCATTTTTAATAGTGTCTTGTAATTCATAGTTTTCTCCTTGACCCACCACACAGATATGGATGGCGGGTATCAATTAGCAAATTATCAGCGTCCCTGCTGTTTCATCCTTCTCAATGTCTATTCAAACCTATCAACTTAGAATCGGTAGCGGATAGCAATTTGGATCTCATCTTCTTTTTCCGCCATACCCAGTGGGCCAGAACGGAAGCGACCAAGAGGTTCGAAGCCGGTCAGACCCGCAGAGCCAGAAGTTAAGCCATCAGTGCCATGCTCTGGCAACGCTGGTATAGATGTAGTGAACGGCCCGAACGGGTTACACAATCGGCAGTCATCAAACTTGTGATCGCTACCACCGGTTTTGTAGTTAGCGGTCAGCACCATCTGCCAGTTGTCACTGATCAACCAATCAACCGAAGGCGATACCACCGTTGCGCCGGCGCGGAAATCGTGCGCCATAATTACCTGGGGGCTCAACCGGTCATTCATCCACCAGCCTTTAATCAGCAGAGTGGCGATGTGATTTTTCTCCCAATCGGGCATACCCACTTTACCCAATGTCGCTTGTTCAAGCTCATGATCGAGTAGGTGTTGACCGAAGATCTGACCCGAAATCAGGAATGCGCGATCTTTGTTGAGTGAACGGATAAAGAAATTTTTATCTGCTCCGATAACAAAGCGCACTGCATCAGATTCCGAGTAGAGCTCAGGACGCAAGGTATTAGCAAACTCTTCACCCTGAGTTGCAGCTATTTCTACACGGAAAACCGTATCAATAGCCTGAGAGTAGTAGTCAACCGAAGCTCCGATTAAATTAATCCTAGGGAAAGCCACATCGAAAGCGATCAGATGGTCGTAGGTTTGCGCTTCTCCACCAGTAAATGGATTAACCACTTCAACACCACCGGCGCGCAGTGAAGGCAGCTGCGAGCGATAGGTCAAGGCATTGACAGACCAACCAAAATCACCACTCACACCCTCAACTTTAAAGCCTAACTGAGTATTCGAGAGTTTCCAGGAAGGCAAGTCAACATTGCGGATACCAATAGTTTGAGGTCCAAAGTTGGTAGCCAAAAGGCCTAAGCTCGGATCCGCCGGGTCAAATGGAGCAAAGTTGGCAACGGTGCCACCGTTATCCCACAAATTCTTCATGCCGCGGAAGAAACAGCCGGCATCCAAAATTACATTGGGGGTACCGCACTGCCCAAGATTGTTGGGACGGAACTTGTCGAAGTTCCACACCACCTGCATGTTCAAGTCATCGAACGAGCCGGTTGCGCCAAAGCGGAAGTCAGCCTTTAACATCCACATCGGAATACGGATATCTTCTAACTCGTCGTAGATGTTATTACGCGAGTAATCTACAGGGTTAATCACATCAAGTACGCGGAACAGATCCGTTCGCCCCCAGATCACCTGCTGCTTGCCTAGGCGGAAGTTAATTTCGTTATCACCGCTTCCCAGTAGAGTGGCATCGACATAAAGTTCACGCAGCCAGTCGGCGCGATCACTAAATACTTCCGGTGATGCTAATTCTTTTTTGTCGGCATCCATGTAGTCATTGATACAGCCGCGGCTGTCAGTATCACAAGGGCGCACCGGCACGCCAAAGGCAACGCCATCAGCGTGGTTGCGCAGATGATCGCCTAGGGTAATCATGCCGACATTAGGGTTGT
>JABHEX010000317.1 GCA_018676385.1 Akkermansiaceae bacterium | reverse complement strand
GCCATGCGTGTAGCATCAGTCTTCCTGGTTGCACTGGCTGGCGCGCAGGTTTGGCGTAAATAGGGTCTCCCAAAATAGGTGTGCCGATGTGGACCATGTGCACGCGGATCTGATGAGTTCGCCCCGTGTGTAAATGGCACAGGATGAGGCTTGTGCCATTTTCTGCACTGTAAAGCACTTGGTAGTCGGTCATCGCGGACTTGCCACTACCTGGATTAACCACCGCCATTTTGAGTCGGTTGACAGGATGGCGGCCGATGTTCGTAAAGATTTTACTCTCATGCTGGTTTGGTTTGCTCTGCACCACTGTGAGGTAGCGTTTTTCATTTGTTCGTGAGGCAAATTGTTCACAGAGCGATTGGTGGGCCGCGTCATTTTTGGCAGCAACTAGACAGCCTGATGTGTCTTTGTCGAGTCGGTGCACGATGCCTGGCCTTTCCACGCCACCAATACCAGCGAGCTCCCCCTTGCAGTGGAAAAGCAGTGCATTCACCAGGGTGCCATCTGCATTTCCGGCTGCTGGATGCACAACCATGCCGTGTGCTTTGTTGACTACAATGATGTCTGCATCTTCATAGAGAACTTCCAGAGGGATCTCCTGCGGTTGGGCTTTGGACGTTTCGGGTTCTGGTATAACGACTTGAATTTCATCGCCGCTAGAGACGCTTTGCTTGGCTTTAGCCTTAATGCCGTTGAGAAGAATATCGCCTGATTTTAGTAGGCTCTGGATGCGTGAGCGCGAGAGCTCGGGTAGCCGACTGACCAGAAACTGATCAATCCGCTGAGCCTGTATGCTATTCACTTCAATCTTCACGAGATGATCATGGCGGGCTAGTTCTTAGTTTGCAATTTCGGATTCGGAAATTACTCTGTGGGCGTGAGTAATTTCACAATGCTAGAAAAACGAGCTATATTCTCCGTGGTTGCGGCCATTGGAGTTCATGGTCTCGTTTTTGTTTCTTGGGTCTCAGTAATTGCGATGGATTTGGCCGTATTTACCCCTCCTGAAAGCAAAAATACCCCGAGGCCTGAACCTGATGTTGTGGTGGTATTGAAGCCTATGATTTCTAAGCCACCGCCGCCGCCTGTTCGTCTACCTGAGCAACCGGTTGAGCCTGTGATGCCGGATCCACCGAAACCGCCCAAACCATTGGATCAGGTTATTAAGCCGATATCCGATCTTCAGCCGCCATTACCACCGGCTAAACGCAAGACACTGCCAGAACAAAAACGCCGGTTTGCCCGCACATCATCTGACCAAGAGGCAAAACCGGATGCCCCGACTGATCTGCTAGGCGAGCGTGATACCCGTGCGGCATCGGACAGTGCCCCTGTGCTTGGTTCTGATCCTAACAAACCATCTCAAGAAGGAAAAGATCCACTGTATGCTAAACATCTTGAGACAGTTGAGAGGGATTTTACTGATGGTTCTCTAGCTGGCGATAAAACAGGTGCTGATACCGAGAATCCACAAGAGGCAACGGCACGCAAAGACAACACACTAGTTGATGATGCTCCGCGGGTAAAATCTTCGAAACCTGATACCAAGGAATCTGCCAGACCTAAGGATAAACACATCGACTTAGGTGAAGTGCTTTCATCTATAGCTGATGGCACGGGTATCAAACAAATCGAGGAAAAACCCAAGGCTGAGGAGGCGCCCAAGGAAAAACCGAACCGAGGAGCTGTGCGAGACGGGGGAGGCGACGTTGTTGATCAGGATCCGAAGAAAGATGGCTTTAGTGGGTTTTCACGAAAGACCAGAGTGACGGGATCTATTTCTCGTCGTGGTAAAAGTGCACTAAACGTGAAAAATTCTCCGCTTGGGCGATATCAAGCACTTATCAGTAAGTCGGTGGAGCTTCAGTGGCGAAGGAATTGTGATCAACATCGTGATCATATAGTGCCTGGTGTGATGTCGATTCGCTTTTACGTTGATAAGCAGGGTAATGTCTCAGGGATTAAATTTCAGGAGGTCATTGAGGGTAGCTATATCACACGTGGATTTACTCAGCGTGCGATCCGGCAAGCAAAGATTCCAAAGATGCCCAAGGCTGTGCTCAAGGAGCTTGAAGGAGATCCGTTAGAGCTAATCTACAACTTTTATTTTTAATCGCTGGAAAATCATGCTCAGCCCGTGCATGGCTCACCCCGTTCAATCTATTATGACAAACATCCCATCCATCATTGCCACTGACGCTGTTCCTGCTTGGGAAGTAGTGTGGAATTTTTTCAGCCAAGGTGGCTGGTTTATGATTCCAATCCTAGCTTGCTCGATGATCGCCGTGGCAATTATCATCTATAAGCTCAGTACGCTGGGTAGAATCACCATTGTCCCTAGTAGTCTAGCTGCCGAAGTGGAAAAAATCGAGAGTCATCTGGAGAATGATACATTGGATGGGCTAGAAGATAAATTCACAGCCGGGGAGTCAGCATTGGCAAGACTGTGTGCAGTGGCATTTCATAACGCGGGACGAACTCAAGCAGAGGTGCAAGAGGCTGTGCAGTCGGCTG
>JABHEX010000316.1 GCA_018676385.1 Akkermansiaceae bacterium | reverse complement strand
GGATTTTGGCGGCTTGCCACATTTCAAGCTGCCATTCCTTCGGTATCTTACCCGCCTTGTATTTTGCCAGCAGGGTATTGAAGTGTGCGGTTGCGTCTTGGTTGTTGGTCAGCTTAGCGAGCTCAATGACTGCCTTACCCTGCCCGCTTGACTTGGGGTCATTGAGAATGGCCACGAGGAGATCAACGACCGGGATACCGGATTTTTTTGCAAAGCCACGGGCTGTTTCCCGCACCTCTGAATGTTTCGATGAAAGTGCTAGCACGACATATTTTTTCAGCCCGGGATCGTTTACTTGATCGAGGGCATTCAGAAAAAGGGATTGGGTCGCCGGTGCCCAGTTGACAAACTTCTGATGCGCGCCTTCTAACCAGCGCTTGTTTTTCAGATGGATGACTCCCCTGAGAAGAACCTGAGTCAGCGCTTCGTCACTCAGTATTATGGAGTGCAGCTGCTTTACCACAGCATCCGCCGAGGCAGGGTCGCGGGGTTTCATTTTCCTGTATCTTCCTTCGACAGGATCAAGAACGGGTGGAGCCGACCACCAGAGAATCGAGGCGAGGGCGAGAGCTCGGATATCAGCTGACGCGTCTTTGTTCGATTGAAGAAATCCGGATAGAATTTCCAGCTCCTCATGCGTGCCAGTCCTGAATGCAGCATTCACCGCGCGGCGGAGGAGAGCTTCGTTTTTTAAACCGGAGCGATTGAGAACCTTGGCAAGATCTGGCAGCGCGGCAGGAATCGAGAGGTCGTCATGGATGGCACGGGCAGCTTCCAGCAAAACGCGTTCGTCACCATCGTTCAGGAAAGCACGCACTTCCGCCGCCTTCAATCTCCTGAGAGCAACGATAGCACCGAGCCTGACTTGAGCATTGTTGTGCTTGGAAAGCCTGGCAAGCTCCTCAGGCAACATCGTGCCTCCCAGACCCATCGACAAGGCGTGGCGAAGGTAAGCATCCGATGCAGCGGCATCCCCAGCGAGCCGAGCGACCAGCTCTGATGCCGTGGATTTCACACGACACTTTCCGAGCGCAATGGCGGAGAAAAATTGCACGCGAAGGGATAGATTTTTCAAGCCTGAGAGTAACTCGTCTCTGTAAAGCTCTGATCGGGCTCCTACATCACCCGTTACCTTGGCGAGCTGACAAAGAACTTCTGGCTCGGATGATTTCCAAAAGGGAGCGAGGTGCTTGAGCAATGCTGGCTTTTTCCTAGCAGCTTGACCGATACCCCAGATCGCATGCAGCTGGGCGAATCGTGCCGTAGCATTTTTTGCCTGATCAACAAACACAGATATGCCCTGGTCACCACGCCTTACCAGCTCGAACTGCGCCTTGAGTCGCACTCTCTGATCGGCATGACCCAGCCAGACAGAGAGGATATCGGCACTGACGGCTTGCGCCTTTTTTTGTAGGATGCGTTGTGTCTCCGTACGCAGCGGGTGCCGGTATTCCTCAGCGACGTCGAATCGATAGATCGCTCCAGCGTCGCCTCTCTTTACCTTGTCGCCTTTGTAGCTAGCGGCGTAAAGCGCACCGTCTGGCCCAACGGCTAATCCCGTGTTTGCATTACCTCCCGGGATTTTTTCATGTTCTGAAAATGCAAACGAGGCACCCTTGGGGCTGAACGAAAACACGCGGACTTCGCTCTTATTATTCGTCATGAAGAACTTGTCAGCAAGCGATTCGCTGAGTGCTGTGCCGGGGTTCGCGGTAAAGCCACAGGGACCGGGTCCGAAGTTCCCAATCGTAGGTGTGAGGTAGGCGGCATGGTTCTTGTGATCCGGCAAAAAGAGCTGTTCTCGCATCCATGGGTTGTAGGGTTTGGTGCCACTGATCTTGGTGAAGTCTTGCTTGCCGAGCCACTGCCAATTTAAGCGCCAGCCATGATCGCTGCCTTCCGTGATGTAGAGTGCCCGCTCTTTTTCACCGGAGTAATCACCATCGTTATCCATGCTGAGTAAATTACCGTAGGCATCAAAGGCAAGCTCCTGCGCATTGCGCTGGCCGAGTGAAAATCGCTCAAAGTTAGAACCATCCAGTTCACAGCGAAAAATCGCCCCGCTGTTAGGGTTGTGGTATACTTTACCCTCCTTCGTTTTGACCGAGTGCCCCTTGTCGGCCAAGGAAATATATACCCGCCCATCTGGCCCTAGCGTCACTCCGCTGAGGTTGTGCCCACCCTGACCAATGTGAACTTGCAGGCCGTCGGCAATTTTCTGCCGCTTCTCCGGAAAGCCATCACCATCTTCATCAACATAACGGAAAAACTCCGGCTCTGCCGCGACAAATAAATCCGCACCCACTGCCAAAACACCCGCAGGAATCCCAGTCACTTCGCTGCTGTAGGTATCCACAACTTTAAACTGATCCGCGCTACCATCACCACCTTTATCCACGACCTGAACCACGCCGTCCTTTTGCACTGTCAGGTCTTTCCAGTCACTCACTCCATTCTTATCGCGATCAGGCACCCCGCGCAAATCACCTATATTTGCTCGGTAATGAGCGCGCCTATCCTCTACTGAGGTAAACGACAGGTCCGTCTTGACCCAGTTTTGAATCCGGCGGATATCGAGGCTCGATTGCTTTCGGCGGAAAGCGGTCGTCACATAGGCAGCACCACGATCACTCACTGAAATAGCAACCCCTCTTGCAATCGCAGGGTCGCTCGCCCACTGCGTCACGGTGTATTCTGCTGCCGGCTTCTTTCCAGGCTTACTCTGTTGAGCATGAGAATCACCGGTAACACATAATAAAACCATTGGAACCAAGCGAACGAAATATGGTGTGATAGTCATTGAGATTATGGGCTTATTTTGAACCCGCTGATACGTAAGCTCGTTACGTAAGCTAGTGGTAATATATTGCAATCACTTGATACTACCACCACCTACACAGTGGTGGCTGTGTATCTGAAACACCCCCCTATAATCGCCCTACAGCGCCCGCCCAAAGTAGGATACGCGTGTGATAAAGCACAATCAGCTCATGAATTAAACTCGCATGCTGGTGCTCGCTCTCCACATTCTAATTCCAAATGAATTTTCCAAAAATCATCCAAGGCGGCATGGGCATCGCCATCTCCAGCTGGCAGCTCGCACGCTCTGTTTCCTCACAAGGGCAGCTCGGTGTGGTATCCAGCACCGCCATAGACCTGGTCATGATCCGGGTGCTACAACTGGGTGACCCCGAGGGCTACATGCGCCGCGCTCTGGCAGCTTTTCCGGATCAGGACGTTGTGCAGAAAATCCTCGACCGCTACTACATCGAGGGAGGCAAACCCGCCGATCAACCCTACGCGGCCAAGCCGATGGTCGGGGACAAGCCAAGCCGCTCCACAGAACAGCTGCTCATGGTTTCCAACTTCGCCGAGGTCTGGCTCGCCAAGGAAGGCCACGACGGCATGGTGGGCATCAATTTCCTGCAAAAGATCCAGACCCCGATACTAGCGGGCATGTATGGAGCCATGCTGGCGGGTGTCGATGTGGTGATCGTGGGAGCCGGTATCCCGATTGAGATCCCGAAGGTCATCGACGGCCTGTGCCGCTGTGAGCCCGTTGACTTCGCCGTCCATGTGCATGGTGCTACCAAGGGGGTGACACACAAGCTGTCATTCGATCCTAGGGGAATTCTCTCCGAGGATATCATACCCGCGAAACGGCCACTCTTTTTCCCCATCGTCTCATCGGTCACCCTGGCATCCGTCATGGTGAAAAAATCCGGTGGCATTGTCGATGGACTCATCATCGAGGAGCCATCGGCAGGCGGCCACAACGCACCACCACGCGGCAAGACCCAGCTCAACGACGCGGGTGAACCGCTGTACGGGCCTAGAGATGCCGTCAATTTCGACGCCATCAAGGCGCTCGGCAAGCCGTTCTGGCTGGCCGGCTCCTACGCCACACCAGAGAAGCTCGCAGAGGCACGCGCAGCAGGTGCCGAGGGTGTGCAGCTCGGCACCATCTTCGCGTTCAGCAACGAATCCGGTCTACGTGCTGATCTTAAGCGCAGCACCATCGAGCAGTGTCAGCACGAGAGCCCGAAGGTTTTCCGTGACCCCGTGGCATCACCCACAGGCTTTCCGTTTCAAGTGCTCTCTATTCCCGACACCCTGTCGGAACCCGAGATCTATGTGGACCGCTGCCGCCAGTGTGACCTCGGATACCTTCGTGAGGCCTATGAAAAAACCGACGGCAGCCTCGGCTGGCGCTGCCGATCTGAGGACCCTGAAACCTTCGTGCGCAAAGGTGGCTATCTGGAGGAAACCGAGGGCCGCAAATGCCTCTGCAACAGCCTCATGGCGAACATCGGCATGGGCCAACTGCGCAAGAAAAAAGGCAGCGACACCATCGAGGAAGAACTCCCACTGGTCACCTGCGGCGCTGATCTTTCAACGATCAATCAACTGACAAACTCTGAAAAAACATCTTTTTCAGCGGCGGAGGTGCTTGACTACATGCTGTGTAGTTAGCTGCGCTTCCTTCCTTTACCTCCTTTGTTGCCTGTCGAATTAGCCGGCACGCCAGACTTTTTCAACAGCGGTGGAGTTTTGTCTGAAACCTGAGCAGCGGACTTACCTTTGAGACGCCCCTGCTCCTTGGCTAGCTTGTGCCACAGCGTAGAGAGCACCTTGACTTTTTCAGGATGCTGCGCGGCGAGGTTGTTCATTTCCGTGCCGTCCTTGACGATGTTGTAGAGCTCCCACTGAGATGCTCTGTGGGTCACGATTTTCCAATCCCCCTGAATGAGCGCGCGGTTGGTATTGTATCGGAAAAACAGGCTGTCGTGAGGCTTGCGGACTTCCCCTTCAAAGATTGGTTTCAGCGACTTCCCTTGCAGTGGCTCAAGCTCGATACCCGGCCATGACTTCGGATACTCGGTGCCCGCGAGGTCGATACAAGTCGCCATGTAATCGATCAAATGCGCACGCTGCGGCGTGACGCTACCGGGTTTAGCTTTGATCCCCTTCGGCCAGTGAGCAATCATCGGTGAATTGACGCCACCGCCGTGCTGATTCTGTTTGTGAAGTCGGAACGGCACGTTGCCGACGTGCGACCAGCCAGTGTCGTAGCACCAGTAGGACTCGGGGTCCCACGGGTCTTTGTCGCCATTTCTGGTACGGTCGAATGGGCAGGCTCCATTGTCC
>JABHEX010000315.1 GCA_018676385.1 Akkermansiaceae bacterium | reverse complement strand
TTGCCTTTTTTCTGCTTTTCGAGCAGCTTACGCTTACGGGAAATGTCTCCGCCGTAGCACTTGGCGGTGACGTTCTTGCGCATGGCCGTGATCGACTCACGGGCGATGATCTTGCCGCCGATGGCTGCTTGGATGGCGACCACAAAAAGCTGCTGTGGAATGACCTCCTTGAGTTTCTTACAGAGGTGGCGGCCGTATGGAGCGGCTTTGTCGATGTGCACGATGGATGAAAAGGCGTCGACGGGTTCGGCGGCAATGAGGATGTCCATTTTGACCAGTTTGCCGGGCTTGTAGCCAGCATGCTCGTAGTCCATCGAGCCATA
Source organism: Akkermansiaceae bacterium (assembly GCA_018676385.1). Classification (GTDB taxonomy): domain Bacteria; phylum Verrucomicrobiota; class Verrucomicrobiia; order Verrucomicrobiales; family Akkermansiaceae; genus Oceaniferula. The sequence continues at coordinate 3,095 of JABHEX010000315.1, read as the reverse complement.
GCCTCGGGTCATGGACTTCAGTTTGTCATTGAAGTCGATCAAGATTTCGGAAAGAGGAAGCGTGCAGGTGAGCATGACACGGGATTCGTCGATGGTCTCGGTGTTTTCCATCTCGCCGCGTTTTTCCATGACCAGCTTCATCATGTCTCCGATGTAGTCGCCTGGTATCATAATAAATACCCTAACGATAGGTTCTCGGATTTCTTGGATAGCTTGTGACTCGGGGAGCAGGCATGGGTTATCAATGATTACCTCCTCGCCGTTAGTTTGTGTGACTTCGTAAATGACGGACGGGTAGGTAGATATGATGTCCATATTGAACTCTCGTCTGAGACGTTCTTGGATAATCTCCATGTGTAGAAGCCCGAGAAAGCCGCAACGGAAACCAAAGCCGAGAGCGACTGACGACTCTGACTGCCAGGTGAAGGCAGCGTCATTGATCTGAAGCTTACCCATGGCCAACTTGAGCGCTTCAAAATCCGACGAGTCAACCGGATAGATGCCGGAGAAAACCATCGGCTGGATTTCTTTGAAGCCGGGTAGTGGCTCAGGACAGGGATGAGTGGTCTCGGTGATGGTGTCGCCAATTTTCACTTCATCGGCGGATTTCATATTCGCAATAACGTATCCGACATCTCCTGCTCTGAGTTCATCCCGCTTGGTCATACCCGGAGTGAAGACGCCTACTTCCTTGATTTCGTAAGTTTTGGGTGTGTGGAAAAGTTTGATGCGGGTGCCTCGCTTCATGGTGCCAGACATGACACGCACATATGAGACGACGCCACGGAAGGTGTCATAGACGGAATCAAATACGGAGGCTCTAAGGAGCTTGTCCTCGTGTTCAACAGGAGGAGGGATGCGCTCGACTACAGCTTCTAGGATGTCTTCGATGCCGATACCGTTTTTTGCTGATGCGGGAATCGCTTCCTCTGCCGGTATGCAGATTATGTCTTCAAGTTGTTTGTGAACCTTGGGTAGGTCAGAACTGGGGAGGTCGATTTTATTGATGACCGGGATGATGGTGAGTTCCTGTTCGTTGGCGAGGTGTAGGTTTGCCATCGTCTGTGCCTCTACTCCTTGAGCTGCATCAACGATAAGCAAGGCGCCCTCACACGCAGCCAGAGAACGAGAAACTTCGTAGGAAAAGTCGACGTGACCCGGGGTGTCCAGCAAGTTGAGCTGGTAGGTTTTTCCGTCTTTTGCTTTATGCAGCATAGTGACGGGGTGAGATTTGATGGTGATACCGCGCTCACGCTCAAGATCCATTGCGTCTAACAATTGATCTTGTTGGTCACGCTCGGCTACCGTTTTGGTAAATTGCATTAATCGATCCGACAATGTTGTTTTGCCGTGATCGATGTGTGCTATTATCGAAAAGTTGCGAGTAAGTTCTGTTGACATACCAATTGCAATCAAGAATTACAAATACTCTTAGCCCTTAATTTCCATCAGCATTTGAGCATTGTTGGGAAACTTCTTCAGGAAGAAAATCAGACGTTCCATGGCCTCCTCTGGTCGATGTCCTGCGAGGCCGCGTCTGATGAGGTTGATTTTGTAAAGTAGGTGTTCCGCCATGATGAGTTCTTCGCGGCGAGTTCCTGATTTAAAGATATCAACAGCTGGGTAGATATACTGTTCGGCGATACGGCGATCGAGAACGAGCTCCATATTTCCCGTGCCTTTAAATTCCTGAAAAATCGCTTCGTCGGCACGTGAGTTGGTTTGTATTAGGGCCGTGGCGAGAATGGTGAGAGAGCCTGCATTACGTGTGTTACGCGCTGCTGCAAACAGCCGGCGCGGCATTTCAAGAGCCCCGGCGACAATACCGCCAGACTGGTAGCCACGGTTTTTACCTTTGCCTTTGCCTCGGCTATTGCCTCCGCCCCCTGAGTTGTTGTAGGCGCGAGCGAGGCGGGTGATCGAATCCATGAGAACGAGTACATCTTTTCCTCCCTCGACCAATCGTTTAGCGCGTTCGATACACATTTCGGAGATACGTGTGTGGTTACGATTACCATCGTCATTTGAGCTGGCGTAGATTTCAGCATCTGGCAGCGTGCGGCGAAACTCAGTGACCTCCTCAGGGCGCTCATCGACGAGCAGTATAATTAGGTGAATTGATTCATCATACTTTTCTTGAATGGCTTCTGCCATGTGCAGCAGCAGAGTCGTTTTCCCCGACCGTGGAGGTGAGACAATTAGGCCACGTTGACCACGACCTACTGGGGAGATAATATCCAGTACACGTGTGGTAAAACGTTCTGGTGTGGTTTCAAAAGCAATTCGGCGATCCGGATTGATCGCTTTTAGCTCTTCGAAGTGTGGCAGTTTAAAAGCCTCGCCGGGATCAATGCCATTGATGGTTTTGATCTGTGTTAGCTGCGGGCCACGTGGGCCATCTTGTGAGGTGCCTTGAACCCATACACCGGGGCGAAGGCCATGGCGTCGTATAAAATCAGGCGGCACAAAAACATCCTTTTTGCACTGAGTGTAATTTTTTTCAGGTACGCGTAGAAAACCAAATCCTTTTGGCGCGAGCTCAAGCATTCCGTTCACATTAACAGGCTCGCCGGTCAATACGATTTCTCGCTTAGGTGGCCGCTCGCGTTTATTGTTACGATTGTTTCTACCATTACGGCGGTTGTTGCGAATATTTTTCCGAGGTTGATTATCTTTCTCTTGATCGTTTCCTATGGAGGCCTCGCCTTCGTCTTGCTCAGAAACGCTATTTTCAGTGGCTTCTTCAGCGGGCATTTTTTGGCGTTTTACCGGTCCTAGGCCCTTGACCCGTCCAATGCGAGGCGGCACTTGGTGTGTCTCAGCGGATGCATCTGTTCCGTCTGATGCATCATCGGATGAAATAGAACCAGCGACATTGCCTTCTGAGCTGTCACTTGGTTCTTCAGTTCTTTTCTTTTTTGTAGCAACTTGTGCTCTTTTCTTTTTAGGCGCCTTTTTCTTTGCCGGCTTATCTGTTGCTGCATCGGTGCCAAGTGGGAGCTCGGGGTTGTCAGGGTGATGGTCCTGTGTTGTGGGGTCACTCATAAAAAATAGTGTGTTGTGATAGAGGGTGGCACTTGTGTGCCAACTCAGTT
>JABHEX010000314.1 GCA_018676385.1 Akkermansiaceae bacterium | reverse complement strand
CAGCCATCCTTCCAGCGTGTCGTATCCGAGTGTCACATCCTCTAGCTTGTCATTCCGATCTGGCATTTCAAGTGACATCAGGATGGCACCATACTCGATGACACGAGCTTTCATGCCGTGGGAATTTGTCAGAGTGAAAATTTTCACATCGCGACCATCGATTTTACCGTAACTTTCTTCTTTGAGCATATTGGGTTCTTCTATTTTTTATCTAGGCTGCATGATGAAATAAGTGGATAGATAGCCGCAATTGTTCCGGCAGCAATGACCTATTGTCCAACTCATTTCGTGTCTCATCTTTTAAATGGAAGAAACAGAAAGTAAATCTGTAACCTGTGCTGCCGATACCGACAAACTCGACGACAACTGGGAGATGATCCACTTCGGTAACACCACCGCGCAGAGCCACACCTCCAATACCGATGGCGACGCATACAACAATCTCTGGGAACTCGCTTTCGGCGGCGACCCCACAGTGGCGGAAAACCAAGTCGGAGCGACCGCTTTCGGTAGCATCGGAACCAGTACCACTGAACTCCAATTCCAGCGTCCGAAGAATTACGCCAGCACGGGTATCATATACCAGATTAGAACATCCACGGATATCGCGGGCTGGAACAACGTCGGATCAAGTGTGGCGAAGCCACCCATCGGCATCGATGCGCACAAGGAGTAGGGAGTTTTTGAAGTGCCATTCAGTGGATTGCACACGTTTTTCCGCATTCAGATTTTCTCACAAACCCCATGAAACCCCAATCAACAACAGATTAAATACGGCCGGTATAGGTTTTTTGTTTACCTTTTTCGCTATCCTGCTGTGTATGATAAGAGATGAAGTGGCTTTCCAGCAACAACAAGGATAATGAGATCGTCGGATACTTGACGGGATCTCAAACGGATTTGTTGGCTTTCATCCAGTCGCTTTTGCCGGGAGATCCCTCGGTAAAGGATGTTCTCCAGAGGGTCAACATGGTCATTTGGAAAAAACGTTCTCATTTCAAGCTGGGCACGAATTTCCGGGCATGGGCATTCACAATTGCTCGCTGGGAGGTGCGTTCTTTCCTGAAGGAATGTAAGAGGAACTCTTGGTTAGTTCTGGATGATGAGCTTGCCGAAAAAATCGCCGATACCATTGAGGCAAAATCCGCAGCTAACGGCACCGACGAAATGTGCACCCATTTGAATGCATGTCTTCAAAAATTAAAACCAGCTGAGAGGGAGCTCATTGACCAACGTTATTTTTCCTCCATGAGCCTGAAGGATTACGCGGAAGTTTCAGGCAGACCAGTGACATCGCTCAAGTCCACTCTCTACCGCATCAGGGCGAGTCTGAAGTGTTGTATCGAATCACGCATTGCTGTCGAACAAACAACCACCCCATCTCCGTAGCTGTCATGACCCAGGTAGAACTAGAATCACGTATTCAGGACATGTTTGAAGGTGTCTTGGCTGAGGACCAGTGGCCAGAATTGCATAAGGCACTTCTGGAGTCAGAGGAGGCACGCGAGACGTATTATACCTACGCACAAATCCACACCTTGCTGGATCAAAAGGCACAGGGGGCGCATACGTTAACACTCAAGACGCCTGTCATTCCGATTGACGATGTAATAAAGAGCCAGAGGCGGAAATCTTTCCGCTATGCTGCGCTATCTGCCGCCGCCGTTGTAATGATCGGCCTGATTGTGATGCAGATGTTTTTCATTGAGCCAAAACCTACGGGGCTGAGCATCGAAGTGTCACCGGGTTCAGAATTCAGCCTTAGCCATGAGGGAGGGCAGGAAGCTCCCGAGGAGATGACCATGGAAAAAGGGTCCCGCTTACAGATCACTCAAGGCGCCGTAGAGTTAACATTCGGCTCAGGTGTGAAATCCATCATCATGGCACCTGCCGATCTTACTATGCACGATGACGATGTGCTCTACTTGAATCAGGGAACGGCATGGTTCCACGTCCCAGCCAAAGCCGTCGGGTTTCAAGTGAAAACCCGTGATTTCGATATTGTTGACCTAGGAACGGAATTCGGGGTGCATTCCAGTCCCAATCATCACGATGAGGTTCACATCATCACTGGCAAGGTAAAAGTCACGGCACTCCGCGTGAGGACGGAAACTGCCACTCTCACCGCAGGTGAAGCCCGACGTGCCGATCCTGTCGGCAGGCTCATCACCATACCCGCTGAGACATCGGTGTTCATGAAGTCCCTGCCAAAGTCATTGCCCTACATGCACTGGTCCTTTGACGAAGTGGCGGACGGTGGTTTTGCTGCTGAAGGGAATCATGCCCGACTAACAACGGGTAAAGCTTCACCTCGGAAGAAATCAGCCTCGTCCATGCAGGTTGATGGTCGGTTCGGCAAGGCCGTGCTTTTCGATGGGCAACCCGGTGAAGAAATCCTGACCCAGTGGAAGGGGATTTCCGGCACCCGCCCACGGACTGTTGCCTGCTGGATCAAGTCTACTCCTGATGTTCCGTGGCAGGATTTAGATAACTTCATTGCCTGGGGGTTGAATAAGCCTAACTACACTGGGTGGAATACGAAGTGGAAGTTCGCGGTCGAGCCTGGTCTGTTGCACGTCTCGGGATACCAAGGCAGGATAACGACCAAGGTTCCGGAGATTATGCACGGAAAATGGTTCCATGTCGCTTGCACGCACCGCGTGAACAAATCAGGAAAGCCGGAAGTCAGTCTCTATGTGAACGGCACTCTCGTGGAGACTCAGTCGAACTCTACCCATTCCTCTGGAATCAAATCAACCAACACCATTACTGATGACCCGCACTCCGATCCCGTCATTTTCGGCGCAGATCTTTTTACTCCAGGTCACGGATATCGCGACCATTTCCGTGGTCTACTCGATGAGGTTTATATTTTTGAAGGTATCTTGAGTGCCTCTGCCATCAAGATTCTCGCCCAGGAAAACCGGTATGAGTCAGACCCATCTGTGCAAACTCTAACAAAACCCATTTCCAACAACTCTCTCGAAACAGACTCAGGATCCTAGTGGCTCCTGAACAAAGCCTGTTTCGGCTCAAACACAAACCCAAAACTAATACAAAGTATACAAACTAAAATGAAACTAAAAACAACAATATTCATGGCTGTTGCCAGTCTGATTGGACCAGGTCAAGCGGCCACCATTACATGGGGTTCAGCCTCAGGCATCACCAGCTCCACTTCCGTCCTCAACAACGGATCAGCAGTTTCTGCTATTAACTACGCTGGTACTGCTCAAACGGTCAACGGCGTCAGCTTCGCCAGTGGTGGAGGTGAAACCAGTACCTGGTGGACAGGCTACGGAGGCAACAGCACAGGTGATGCCGGGCTGGATAACATCCTCAACAACCATCAGACATCCTATGGAAGTCCAACACACCCGACCGAGTTTGAAATGAGCCTGACAGGTTTGTCTATTGGTCAGCAGTATCAGATCCAGTTGATCGGTATCCACGATCTACGTAGCGCAACCTCGACAAGAACCTACACCCTTCCTGATCAAACGGGCGTCACCCCCGCATATACTGGGCCTCAGTTGGCTCGGGGTGCAGGAGGCAATGACGGTGGTGGCTCAGGCAGTGCCGCTGGTACTGTCGTTGGCACCTTCACGGCGGGGGCTGTTACGGAAGTGATCTGGATCACCAACACGGTGGCCCCTGGAGGAAATGATCCCGGGCTTTCTGGTTACGCACTGCGTGCCATTCCAGAACCTTCGTCGGCCGCTTTACTCGGTCTCGGTGGACTGGCTCTCATCTTGAGACGCCGTAAGTAATCTACATGTCTAATCCCATCAGGGATTAAGCGATAAACTTCACCGTCCGTCACGACCTTCATGGTCGGGCGGGCGGTTTTTTATTTTAGTATCCCATTCTCGTAGCTGCTTGTTCTAACAATGGCATGGCGGGCTCCAGTAATTCCTGGTAGTGCCGCCATTTTTCCAATGAGTCTCTATAAATTGGGCGAGTTACCTGTTCGTAAGTGGGGGACGTGGCAGCTTGTTCCTTTGCCTTTTCACGGTAGTTGAGCAACTCATCATTCCATTCCATGCCAGTCCAGCTAGCCAGTTGCCGTGTGGTTTTTTCCTGTTCCGTGACAAGGTCCTCATACTTCACCGGATGAACATGTGGAATCTCCCAGTTTTTTGTTTTTTCCCAGGCCGCCATGATGCTGTCATAGCTTTTTGCCGTCGCTACAGGGTCGAGCCAATTCACAGAAAACGGAGTGAGTTTGGTGCCCGTCATCAGACAACTCAAGGCAATGGCGCGCGGGTCCCGCAGCATCACGATATGGGTAGATCCGGGGAAGATTCTCAGGGCCGCCGGGGCACTGTAAATATGGAGTGGGTGTTTCTCGATAATCATGTTCCGGCCTCCGGAATCACCGGTCACACGCGCCGCTAGCTTGAGGTATTTCTTAGCATATTTTGTGAGCGATTTGGGTGAAGCGATCGATAGTCGCTCCATGTCCGATTGCGCCTGAGGGTGTTCCAAAAGCAGAGGGATAAAGGTAAACCGATAAAAGATTTCCTTTTCATCAACCTGACAGGTGTCGGGATGGCTGGACAAGATAGTTCCTGCTAGAGTGGTGCCACTCCGCGGGTGACCTGATAGAAAACATATTTTCTGGTCGGTGCGGGGTTCTTCATTCTGCCAGGCACAAAGCTGATCTTTGTTAAGATTCTGGTTGAAGCCTTCCATTGCTTCGCGCCTGTGCTCCCATGATTGTTGGCAGAGTTGAACATCTTCTGCATACCACTCACGGGTAAAATCTGATGCCTCTCGGATCGCATTCACCGCATCGCTGTATTGCTTCATTTCATCCAGACAGCGGATCTTAAGATAAAGTGCTTTCCAGAGGAGGTGGCGAGTCTGCTGGCTAGGCTGGTTTTCTGAAAGGAGACGTTCAATGTGTTCCACTGCCTGACCCGGTTGTTTCTCGCGCTTGTCTAGGACAGCTTGCAACCATAGTCCCTCGCCGTGGGCCGGATCTTTTTGAAGAAGGGTGTGCACGAGTTCTGCAGCCTCGTCAACGCCATGCTGTCTTTCAAGGAGGGTGGCTAGGGATACGTCCATGTTTCCGCCTCCCGGATGTAATTTTCTCCCTTGCCTCAGGATGCGGATGGCCTCCTCAGGGACGTCACAACTCAACATCGTGTTTGCCGCCAGCTCAAAAATACCAGACTGGCTCCGTCCCAGCTGAAGTGCTTTTTGCACGGCTTGTCTAGCCTTGGCAAAATCATATTTCAAGGCGTGGCATCCCGCCAATTCGATCCAAAACACAGGCTCCTTTTTCCACTTCCGGCACATTTTTGCCGCCATGTCACCCGCTTGATCAATGTGACCGAGATTCCTTAACCTGACGATCTGATGGTAGAGTTCTTCCAAGCCTGACATGAGAGTATACACCCTATCATCAGCGGCCCGTATTACTATATTTATCTACCGTCGTCACAAGCAACTTGGATAAGTTTCATTTCTACCACCTCACTTTCCTTCGCGGGGAGTGGGGTTTTTGTGTAGAGCTGATTGGAACCTAAACCGAAAACGGAAGGATTGCGGGGAGGCGTGTGAATTTTCTGTTTACCTTTTCCAGAATTCCGCTGTGTACTTGTATGCACGGTGTAAACTAATTGCGGCACCTTGCAGAAATGTGCATCGATCTTGCTAATACTCTCCGTGATACATTGGAAATCAAACGATGGAATTGCCAATAAACAAATACAAGTCCACGAACGGCGCTGGAAAAGGATGGGCCAATAGGCTGCCTCGTGGTTTCGCGTTGATAGCGACCATTTCGGTGATGGTACTGCTGGTGATGGTGGCCCTAGCGATGCTGAGTCTCAGCACGATTGAGCTGAGGGGTTCCAGGCAAGAAGAGTCAATGCAGCAGGCACGCGCTAATGCCAGATTGGCATTGATGATGGCTCTTGGGGAGCTTCAGAAATCGCTCGGACCCGATCAGAGGATCTCGGCCAATGCCTCTGTGTTTGACGCCTCGCCGGAGTCGGAAGCACTGACGGGGGTAGCCCATCCGAACTATCTGGCTGTGATGGACTCATGGGACACTTTTCTCAATGAGGATAAGTACGCGCGGAATGAGAATGGTGAGCCAGGATCATCCAAGATAGCTATCGGGGATACCTATCAGCACGGGCGTCATCAGGATCTTTTTCGACGCTATCTGGCTTCTCATGCTAGCCCATCGCTTCTTGGAGACTATAACGCCGCTCTCAACGATTCCGTGCTCGCGCTGGACGATGATAATTCAGTTTACCTCTACGGTGAAGGTTCTACCGGAAGCACGGATGTGGACAAGCTCGTCCGAGCAGGATTGGTGGACGTAAAAAACGCATCGGGAACGCTCTCCGGCCGCAACGGCTGGTGGGTTGGCGGACTGAACAGCCGGGCACCTCTGGATCTCAGCCCAACAACATCGAGCGACGCAAGCCTCGCGGGGCAGCGTGATTATGCCAGTGAGCCGCATCGTTTTGACGTCTCTCACATGCAAGGGCTTGGGTGGTTTGACGGCAACACCAATGCTCAAAAGCGAATCACGAGCAGCCAGGCAGATATCGGCAGCACCAACGATACTCAGAGAAACGCGCTCCACGCCCAGGCATTCAATCTCGGAGCTGGTGGGCAGTGGAGCCTGCTAACCGATGTCCGTGGCAGTGGCATGAAAAAAGATCTCAACTCCTTTTTTGAACTGGATTGGAATACCGTGCCCACAGAATATCGCGCGGCGGATTTAGCGGGTGCCAATATTGAAGCTCCGCTTAGGCCAGTTGGCGGGTTGGCAGACTTGAACCCAACCGAGAAAAACGCACCGCCAACATCCTGGAGGCAACTAAAGGACTATTACTCTCTCTATCTTCAAGACAGCGCGCATCCAAACCATCTGGGTTTGGACAATGCGCACCTCTCCTGGAATAGTGGTGGTGTTCCGATCAGTGATTCTTTTACCTCTGGACAGACGCGCAGATTGGCGGCTCACCACCACGACTACACTAATGCAGATACACTGAGCTATGCCCGGATGCCCGTCGTGGCGCGATGGATCTACATCATTTCCTTATCAAGTGTGAAAATAGGCACCGGAACCGAGGCAACGTATGATCTCTACGTTAATACCAACCCCGTCATTGTGCTCTGGAATCCCTACAGCACCATGTTACGCATTGAGAATCGAGGTACGAGTTTTGTTTCAGGGCTGAAAACACGTGATTCAGACTTCATGATTCAGCCGGAGTTCCATCGGGCACTTGCTCTCGAATACAAAGCTTACAAAAATGATGCGGGGGGAACCGTATTACAAAATTGGAAAGAAATGACGTCAACCTACGGCGTGGGCTCTTGGAAGGATGTTTATTTCAAGGGAGCCGCAGGAAGCGGCGACGACGTATTACTCAAACCAGGCGAGGTGAAGATATTCTCCTTTGATTCCTCAACAGCCTCCGGAACCGGGCACGAATATTTCACCGCTGGATTTGATCCCAGTGTGGCGCAAGACCCAAGCCAACGATTCAAAGTAGGCACCGTCTCCGCTGCAGACCAACCAAGTATTAGTATCCGCTTCAAAAGCACTAATCAATATGGAAGCGGAACTATGCACCCTCAGTGTTCCACTGTCTATGGCGGTCCAACGTCAGCCTTCGGCATGGACAGCACGGGGCAGGTTTACGGGAACTCGGGTGGCAAAGCTGTCAAAACCACACGCGGTCATCGTGGCGGACATATTGTCGATTGGTTCTCGAAATACGGCATCCAAATCATTCCCGACGCAGTCGGCGAGCGCGCCCAATGGACACTTGGAAACGCAATACCTACTCCTCAAGCCGCCGTGGGTGTGTTTATAAAATCTGCCACAGAGCTCCCCGAAGAAGATGGCACGCTGGCATCATCCAAGGACGTGCGCAGCCGCAACTGGCTGCACTCTAACCCGTGCCACAGTTGGAGCCACATTCTCAAACCTGACGGATTGAAAAGAACGAACTTCCCCTATGAGATTCACTATGATGGAAACCTAGGTGGCAATGGCGTGGCGGCGCTGTTACAGACTGATGGAGATAACGCCTATATCGGAGCGTCCATCGAGGCAGCGGACGGGACCAACTTTTTCACCTATCAGGAGCTACCCATCGCCCCCGTAACCAACCTTGCAGCCCTATCTGGAATGCGGCTGATCAATGGAAAAACCACCGGCATTCCCAATCCGGTCAACTTTTCAAATGGTTCATGGGGACAAAACGCCCAGTACGCTGGATCATGGACGGCAGCCTTCGGCTTAGGCATCGGTAACTCTTACGCCCACCCGATGATCGAGCCGGACAAAATTTACACCAGTTATGCCGATCACGAAAATTACACGAACCAACCCGTTTATTCGAATCAGTGGGATAACCTCCTGATGGCCAACGACGGCCTCTGGGACTCTTGGTATTGCTCATCGCTCGCCCCCCAGAGCACCCCGGCTTATGGAACAAACAAGACCCGGAACAAGGTGGTCAACGAATTTGTCGATGGCAGTGCCGCCATTCCTAACCACCGACTATCACTCTATAAACCAATGGACCGGGATGAGGATGATATCATCTCTGAACTCGAAAGCGACACAGCCTACCTCAAGGCAGCACGCTACATGATGGTCCGTAGTGGCTTTAACGTGAACACTGCGTCTGTTGATGCGTGGAAAGCTTTACTGCACGGACTGAAGGGCCGCGAGGTGCCCTTTATCGATGCTAAGACACTTAGCAAAGGCACCGTCGATACGAGTGGCGGTGGGCTTGTGCTCAGTCGTTTCGGGGTCGCCACCGGTGATCAGGAAGGCAGCGGCCCTGGGGATGAAAATTCATGGAGGGGCATACGCCGACTGACTGATGATCAAATAGATCGGCTCGCCGTGGAAATGGTCAAACAGGTCAAACTTCGCGGACCATTCCTTAATATGAGTGAGTTCATCAACCGTCGGCTCTCCAACGATCGTTTCGGCGTCTGCGGTGCCCTCCAGGCAGCCATTGATTGGGATGAATTCGATAACAACTACAATGGTGCCGGATCTAACGATGCCGACTCCATTAACGGCCGCTTCAAAGGGAGTAACTCCTCTGTCACTAGTCCTGCAGCGAGCTTCAGCCACACCAATGCAGCACATGGCTCCCGCTACGCCGGCATACCGGGCTACGTCATGCAGTCTGACCTGCTCAGGGCGCTTGGCAACACCCTGACGGTTAGAGACGATTCCTTTGTCATCCGCGCCTATGGAGAATCCGTTGATGCTCAGGGTAACGTGGTGGCGCGCGCATGGTGTGAAGCCGTGGTGCAGCGAATCCCCGAATATCTGAACCACGATAATACGGACAACGCTCCAGAAAACCCCGCCTATATCACCAACACAGGAGGACAACCCACAGCTTCTCCGTCACTCTCATCGGTAAATCGGACATTCGGTCGGAAATTCAAAACCATCTCGTTCCGTTGGCTCTCCAAAGATGAGGTTCTCTAATCATTGCTATCTCTATTCTCCCGAATTCATCGAATGAAAAACCACTTTACTACTGTTGTGCTCTTGATAGGTTTTGCTGCCACCCTCCGTGCTCAGGATGACGTATCGCGGGATGTTGTTGTCCGTATTGCCTGCATCGAATTCCCCAAGGATTTGCGTAAACTGAGTAGCGCTGATGGTAACGTTGCCATTCCGCTTAGCGTCCGTTCTCCCTCCAAACCGCTCAAACTGAGTGCGACGAACCATCGACTGCACCTCTACGATCCTAGGAAGCTGCCAACGGAGGATAAGCCAGCCAAGCCAGTGGTCACTGTTAAAATCCCAGCGTCTGGCAAGCAATTCACGGTTCTTCTGCTACCAGGAAAAGATGACGCTGTTGTCTACGAAGGCATCGCCATTGCCGAGGACGATTTTCGCTACGGCGGCATATGCATGCACAATGCCATCCACGTCCCCATCCTAATGACGGTGGACAAGAAGCGGCAGCCCGTGCTCAAGCCTAGTCAACCTAGCATCATCAACTTCAAACTCAATGGGGCTAACCGCGTCGTCGAAGTTCAGTTTTGGGCACCCAAGATGAAGAAATTTTTTTACAGTGCCAAATGGAACCTGCGCTCCGATATCCGTGAAATCCACATACTCTACCTTCACCCCCGCACTAAACGCCCCGCACTCAAGACCCTCGTTGATGTCAAATCTACTGAGGTAAGCGGTGAGTAAACGAGTTTTGCGGCTGCTATCATTCACCTTGCTGACATGGATTCCACGACGTGGCAAACATTTTGCAAATAATCTCCACATTACACCATACCTAACAATCCATGAAAAAATACACTTACATCTTCGTCGGCCTCCTTAGTATCGAGAACACGATGGCGGCCGATCCTATCACCATCATCCCCAGACCAGTGGAAGCCACTGTCTCGAAGGCCAATTTTGATCTCAAAGCCACGACACCCATCCGATATGACAAACGTCTAAAAAAAGAAGCCGAGCTGCTAGCTATCTCTCTTCAAAAAGCCACGGGATTTAAGACTCAGCTCTATGAGGAGTCTCTCAAGATTCAACTCCCTGCGCACATCCACCTCGACCTGGCCGATAAAAAAACTAACAAAGAAGGTTATACTCTCCACGTCGCCACTGACCGAATCTCTATCATTGGATCCGACACAGCTGGCGCATTTTACGGCACCCAGAGCCTGCTCCAACTCATCCCGGTAGAGGGCTCGACGACGATTCCTGGTTGTAGTATCAAAGACGCTCCGCGCTTTAGCTGGCGTGGTATGCACCTCGATGTTGGACGCTATATGTTTGCGTCGAAAGACATTAAAAAGTTTCTCGACTGGCTTGCCGTTCACAAAATGAATACCTTCCACTGGCACCTCACCGAGGATCAGGGCTGGCGTATTGAGATCAAAAAATACCCCAAACTGACATCTGTAGGTGGCTATCGCGCATCCTCTCCTCCTTACGGTGACCGCATGGGCTCGGACGGAAAACGTTACGGCGGTTTCTACACTCAGGAAGAAATTAAAGACATTGTAGCCT
>JABHEX010000313.1 GCA_018676385.1 Akkermansiaceae bacterium | reverse complement strand
TCAGTCTTATCTTTCTGTCCAAGCTCTGCGTAGGTGAGTGCCATGAGGTAAGGATAGCGCGGATTGTTAGGTTCGAGTTTACGTGCAATTCCTAGCTGGGTGAGCGCCTCTATTGGACGTTCCATTCGGCCCAACAAAATAGCATAAAATTCGTGGGTTCCTGCGGATGTGTTATCAAGTTTGATGGCACGTTTCGCCCACTTCTCTGCTTTGGTTAGATCGTGTGCGTCATTGGCAAGCTGGGCGAGCCGCAATGCACCGGCTGGCTGGTCGGCTCCAAAACTTATGGTGCTAGCTAGCTTTTTATAGACATCTGAGCGTGATGAAATATTGCGCCTCCACGCCCAAGATGCGGCCATACGAACTTCCTTCACTGGGTCTTTGAGCATGGGTTCGAGCCATGGCCCATTACCATCACTGAATTCCAGCAACATACATGCAGAAGCACGCACGAGCGATTCTTTGCTGTGAACACCAGCGCGACCGAGGTTTTGAACTCGCGGGTCATTTGCCCATGGTTGCATGATTTGTAGTAATGTTGATTGCCAGTAGGGGTTTTTCTCGTTTTGGTGTGCTTCTAGTAATTTGGCGATTGCGCGTGGATCACCTGAGTAGGCATTAGCAATAGCTCGTGTACGAGCGCGTTGCCGTTTACGTTCTGGGCTATTTAGTTTTTCCCCATACCAGTCTTTAGTCCATTTTATAGCCCAGTCGGTATCCTTATCAGTGTGACATTTGTTACAGGCATTCGGTGTGCCAAGCTCTTTTGACAAAGCGGGATCAGGCACGTGGAAGCCATGGTCGCGCCGTTGATCTCTACCCATATAAGTAGTGTGAGTCATGTGGCAGTCGACACATGAGTGACCGGATCCGACGTCGTTATGTTTACCTTTTCCAAAATGATGCGTGTGGGTGGCGGGATCAATGATAATAGCGCCTTCGATGCGGCCGTTGCTACCACCTGCATGGCACGACATACAGAGCGTGTTATTAGCAAGAGGTAGCTTTAGTTTGGTTGTGTGTGGATCGTGACAGTCCATACAGCTTACGCCCTTATGGCCCATATTACTTGTGTGAAACGATGTCCAAACATAAACCTCATCGCGGATTTGGCCGTCGGGGTAGTAAAGGTGTGGAAGCGTCGGGAGCTGAAGTTGGTAGTGATTGCCATACTTGTCCCCAATCTTAAAACGATCATCATACTCAGCGCGGCGGCTGTGGCAGGTTGCGCAGCCATCCAGGATTCGCTCTGGGTGGTTTTTCTTCAGATTCTTGTGTGAGGAGATGTCGATCAAGCAGCCTGATTTCTCATCGGCGTGTTCTGCGAGGTCGCCATGGCACTGTGTGCAGCCGATACCCATTTCTTTCCAGTGTGATTGGTAACTATCCGATACTTCATCATAGTTTTTTTGAAAATCTGTCATGTGACACCATGCGCACTGGGTATTCCAAGTCATACCGCGGTTCGTCCAATGCCCCCAATCTGCCTTAGTGCGTGCGTCGCCATTAAAGATATCAAACCATTCTTTTTTTGATGGATCCCATGCTGCATTAGGTGCCTGCCATCTACCATCACTTGCAGCAGTGAGATACTGGATTAGCGGTTCGACGCCGATTACCATACCCACATTGTGTTTTTCATCATTTGCAGTGATGGTGAGCTCTTTTGATTCTTTAGAAAATGTCCAGGTTTCTGAAGGTGTCTTTAGTGATTTGTTAGAAAACGGTTGCTTGTCTAGTGCCATGGTAAGCAAGCGGTTTGCTTGTCCGTGATGCGATTTTTGCCAGTGGTGGTGGATGTCTTTGTGGCATTCCATGCAGCGGGACGAGATCGCATTCTGCCCAGGAAGCTTGGTTAGCGAAGCATTGAGATTGGAATGCTCAATGGAAGAGACTTCCGAAGGTGATTTTCCTTCAATCGAGGCGGTTGATTCTTTTTTGCTGCAGCAGCAAAGTAGACAGATGAGAAATGAGGCGACGCAGAATTTCATAAGTTAATTGGCAGTGGCATTTCCGAATTCGATCATAATGAGCGTATTGGCGTTAACCAGTGCGTGTATGATGATAGGTGCCCAAATTGAACCAGTGAGTTCATATGCGATGGTCAATACGATGGCGAGAAAGAATAATGGAATTAGGGCATTGATGTTGTAATGCACCACAGCGAATAGCAGAGAGCTGAACAAACAGGCAAAAAACCGGTCCGAGAATCGTTTGGTGGCACCATAGATATAGCCACGGAATAGCACTTCTTCGCACAGTGGCGCCAGAATGGCGACAGTGAATGCCATCATGATTCGAATAGTCGCTGCGTCAGTCGCTTGAAATGTTTTGATGGTTTCCTGTACCTTGTAGTCACTACCGAAGATATTCTTTAGCCATTCCTCGTAGCCAAGAATATGTAATACGACACCAAAAATATAAAAAGCAGCAAAACCTAGCATGCTAATAACTAAAATACGAACTACTTTGCTGGGATTTAGTCCAAGTAGATCACCAAAATTGGTGCCACGAAACATCATCAGAGCAAATACAATGAGTGTGAAAACGATTTGCTGTGAGATCATTCCAACAAGCATGATACTCGGCGTCATCCTGATTTCTTTTGGATTACCGTCTGGGCCAAGCTCTGGTGGTGCTTGAGCGAGTGTGAGCGTAGCCCCGAAAATCAGGAGAAACAATCCGACTCCAAAAATATCCAACTGATTAAATTGGCTCGTACATGTGTTTCCATGCCGATGCCAATTGAGCTTGGGTGAGTTTTTCCTGATTAAGAAGTATGTTGGAATAGCACATGCGTAAGCGATGACACACAGCAGAAAAGTATAGGAGAAGACAAGATCAGCACTCATAAGCATTGAAAGAGTATGCATAGTAGTAGATATCTCTGAAGTTTGAAGTTTGAAGTTTGCCAGTTTCCGTGTGAAATCTCTGCGTGTCTAATTCTACGATTAAATCATTGATCGCCGCTGCGCAAGAGCTCACCAACGAGCTGCAGCCATTGCGTTTTTCTCCACCAGTCAGCCATGTGTATCTTCCCACAGAATATGCTTGGGCAAGTCATAAGCTCTATTTGGAGAAGTTTGCTTCAGGCCAGAAAAAAGTAATCATGCTTGGAATGAATCCAGGGCCATGGGGAATGGCGCAAACTGGTATCCCGTTTGGTGAAATTCCCGCTGTTCGTGACTGGATGGGTATTTCTACAGCTGTTGATAAACCGACGAATGAGCACCCAAAACGTCCGATAGAGGGATTTGATTGTAAGCGCTCCGAGGTCAGCGGCAGACGCCTTTGGGGGTTGTTTTCAGAAAAGTTCCCCGATGCTATGGACTTTTTTGAAGATCATTTTGTTACTAATTATTGCCCGCTTGTCTGGATGGGTGACACAGGCAAGAACATCACACCTGATAAGCTGCCTAAGCTTGAGATGGAGCCGGTGGAAAAAGCCTGCCAAAAACATCTCGCTGCCGTAATTAGTGCCTTACAGCCAGAGTGGTTAATAGGCGTTGGTGCCTACGCGGAGAAAAAGCTTATTCAGGCGGCAAGTGATCATTTTCCTGAACAAAAATTCAAAACCGGCAAGATACTTCACCCTTCGCCTGCGTCACCCATCGCAAATCGTGGATGGGAACCACAAGCAGAAAATCAGCTGTTAGAAATGGGTGTCTGGTAAACGTATGAGTGAATTAATTAACACCATTAAAGTATTTGCATGGAGGAAATATTATATTTTCTGTTTCTGGATATTGGTTTTTATTATTCTGTTAGTTGCGGCGGCATATTTGTGCGGAATGATTTTTTATAATGGCCCGTTCATACAGGCTGGGTGGGGGAATGGTCTACTAGCTTCGATATGGACTGCCGTAATGGCGATAATATTTTTTCGGAACAAACTATGGAAAGTTCGCATGCTTTGGTGGGCAGTGGGGATAGTCATCGTGGTTGTCCCTTTTCTTACTATTTGCCCGTCGAATGATAAGCAGTGGGAAGCTGAATATAATCGTACGGGTTATGCCAGCGTTGATGGAGATGTAGTTAAGCTATATAATGTGCGTAATTTTAAGCATTATTCACGTGATGAATTTGATGAGCAGTGGGAGAGCCGAACTTATAGGTTATCTAACTTACGGGGACTAGATTATATACAATCTAATTTTTTGGGTGATCTACTTGCACACCCTATTTTGTCATTTGATTTTGGTGAGCAAGGTAGAATTTGCCTATCGGTAGAAACGCGGCGTGAAGTTGGGGAAAAATTCACTCCTTTTGGCGGGCTCTATAAAATGTTTGAGTTACAGTATCTGTTTATCACAGAACCTGATTGTATTCCGTTGCGTACGAATATTAGGAAGGAAACAGTTCGGCGTTATACAATTGATGCCAGACCTGAAAAGATTCGTGAAATGTTTATTGCATCAGTAAAAATCCAGAATGAACTCATGGAGAGTCCACGGTTCTACAACGTGATACACAGCAACTGCACGACTAGTTTGCGTGCTCAGCAACCACGACCTGATCGAGTTCCATGGGATCAGAGATTGCTGTTTAACGGGAGATTAGATGAATATTTGTATGAGCAAGGGAGGCTTCAAACAGAAGATGATACGTTTGAAGAACTTCGTCAAAAAGCGATAGTTCGAGGGGGATTACGATAGGTTTAAACTCATCCTAATTATCTATGATCGGTTTTTGTCATGTATGTTTTGTAGGCATGCATCGTATACCGGCTAAGGCGAGGTTTGCCAAAGCCATGACGATTACTCAGAGCATCATTAATGATATGAGTTGCGTCTAGTCGAGTGCCTGTGGGTTGCTTTGATATGATAACTTCAGCCTTACTGAGTAAGTTCACACTAGTATGTGGTGGTACGTAACGCTCTGGTACCCAGAACCGCTCTCTGATAATCTCGATATGAGCTCGGCATTTCTTTTTACAATGTTTCCTACAATGAATTATTTCATGTTCACGGTAGTTCCAGTAGCCTGGAACGACGTAATCGGGGAAATAGCTTTTTTCTTTCCATTCTTTGTTTTTCTTATCGCATATCCAGAAGGTGTTGGTGCCACTTGCTAGGGCTAATTCTGCGGCTCGAACATTGACGAAATAACGGGCAAACTCAGGGCCAGGTTGATTGAACGTTTCAAAGGTTACTTTCGTACGATTTTTGTCGAGGGCTTTCTCTGAATACCCCCCCCAAGACGTTGAATTACCCTCCCATGGTTGACTTGGTCTTTGAGTGAGAGGCTTGTAATGCAGACGAGCGGGTGAGCAACTGTGACAGAGAATAGCGCTGGCTAGGAGTGCGGTGAAGTAGAATAAGCGTTGCATGTTGATTTGACTGGCAACAGCGTAATTTATTCAAAAAGAACAAATTATTATACAGCGCGCGCCCAGGGTGACTCAGCATGGCGATCCCAGAGAGCTCAGATAATTACCAAGATATCTTAGTATCCTTTTTCAGCCATGTAGTCACCAACCCACTCAATACCGTAAGTTCCGTTGACAAAATCTGAGTGTTCCATGATTTCCTGCTGGAAGGGAATAGTTGTCTTGATACCCTCGATTTTAAATTCGGAGAGTGCGCGTTTCATGCGATCAATGGCGATACGGCGTGTTGCACCAGTCACGATTAGTTTCGCGATCATGGAATCGTAGTGCGGCGGCACTGAGTAACCTGCGTAAACGTGAGTATCGACCCGCACTCCCTTGCCTCCGGGGGTATACCAGAGGTCGATTTTACCCGGGCTGGGAGCAAAATTATTGTATGGATCTTCCGCATTGATTCGGCATTCAATGGAGTGTCCGCGTGGGTTGGCTTTTAACACGTGCTCAGACAGTGGGTCGCCTGCAGCAACCCGGATTTGCTCTTTTATAAGCTCACAACCCATCACCTCCTCAGTGACAGGATGTTCCACTTGAATACGGGTATTCATTTCCATGAAGTAGAAGTTTTCTGCCTTTTCATCGACGAGATATTCTATCGTGCCCGCATTCTGGTAGTCGATCGATGATATGAGCTTGACCGATGCCTTCGCCATTTGTTTACGCATCTTATCTGAAATTAGTGGAGAAGGACATTCTTCGATAATTTTCTGATTACGGCGCTGCATGGAACAGTCGCGCTCACCAAGTTGAATGTAGTTGCCATGCGAATCGCCAATAACCTGCATTTCGACGTGGTGAGGTTTGAGGACAAGCTTTTCTAGATAACACTCACCGTTACCAAAGCAGGCGATTGCTTCTTTACTGGCGGCATCATAGAGAGAGATAAATTCTTCTTCTAGGTAACACGGGCGCATACCGCGGCCACCGCCACCTGCGGTTGCTTTGATCATCACAGGGAACCCGATTTCTTTAGCGAGCTCAAGCCCGTGCTCGGCCGAATTTAAAATGCCGTCAGAACCAGGTGTGATAGGCACGCCGAAATCAACAGCAGAAGCACGAGCACTATTTTTATCACCCATACGGCGGATGACGTTTGCAGAAGGGCCGATAAATTGAATGTTACAGCTTTCACAGATTTCCACGAAACGTGCATTCTCTGAGAGGAAGCCGTATCCGGGATGAATTGCTTCTGCTCCAGTGATTTCAGCAGCAGCAATGATGCGGTCTGGCTTTAGATAGCTGTCCTTACTGGGGCCCGGACCGATGCAGACTGCTTCGTCTGCTAGCTGCACATGCATAGAATCAATATCTGCCTCCGAATACACGGCAACGGATTCTACGCCGAGCTCCCGGCAGGCGCGAATTACTCGAAGGGCGATCTCCCCTCGGTTGGCGACTAGTACTTTACTAAACATTGGGGGAAAGAAAAAGATTACCGAGTGGATGATTTACTGAACGCGGTAAAGAGCATCACCGAATTGAACAGGCTCTCCGTCTTTGGCAACAATCGCGGATACAGTGCCGGAGGTCTCTGCTTTGATTTCATTCATGACTTTCATCGCTTCGATGATGCAGATGGTTTGACCTTCGTTTATGGTGTCTCCCACATTTACAAATGGTGGCGAGTCAGGAGATGGAGATGCGTAGAATGTGCCTACCATAGGAGCTGTTATGTCATTACCTGCAGGCTCGGCAGCAGGTGTTTCGTTGGTAGTTGCTTGTGTAGCTGGTGCGGCGGCTGCCGGCATAGCTGCTTGCGCGACTTGAACGATGTCAGCACCTTTTTTAAGCTTCAAGTTTACCCCCTCTTCTTCGAGATGGAAGTAGCTTAGCTCATGTTCGTTCATCAGCTCGACGATTTTGCGAATTTCCTTTAGGTCCACAGTGATATTGGTTTGGTGGTGATAATGGCGTTACGATAAGTCATGCACGCCGTGATGGTTGGAGAATAGATGCCACGAAGGGTGCGCGTCAAGCGAATGCGTGATTGGCATTACTTCCAGATTACAAGTTTGATTTTTAATCTACGATCTGTCATGACACACGGCAAGAATGCCGATTATTTCCCGACGCAAGCAACACTACGACGTCAGCCAATGGCTGGGGCAGTATCTTTACCATTTTGGGCGATATACAGATATTCCCTTGGTCTATGATGAGCTGTTGCGTTTCACCGGATCTATTCCCTACGAGGATCCAAGTGGTAAAGAAACCTTGTGGCTTACGGTGATGTACCCGCATGAGGTGATGATGGAGCTGCGCCCGCAACTAACGCAGATATATTCCGAACTCAAAGTAGGCGGCGATACTGCCCATCACGAACATCTCATGGTAGATCGCATAGATTTTGGTGAGTTTGGGAACTCGCGGCCATTTCGAATTCGGATTACAAATAAATATAATGACAACTCAGATTATTACTACGTAAAACATGCTGATGCGTCACGAATCTATGGTCTTGAGCTTGAGCACATCCTCTCACCCAACAGAATCAACTATATGATTAGAGGAAATACCCTGATTGAGGAGCATATCGCAGGACTCCCTGGAGATGTGTTTAGCCAAGACTATCTGACGATGCCAGAAATTAACCGCATTCGTATTGCCAAAGAGTTTGTTAAATTTAATGAGCGCTGCTTTATCCGATTGTTGGGTGATATGAGATCAGTCAATTACGTTGTGGATGTAACGCCAGATTTTGAGGAGGTGCAGTATCGTGTGAGGCCGATAGATTTCGATCAGCAGTCTTATCAAGGAGGGGCAAAAATCTACATGGCATACCGTTTTTCATCAAATAGGGACGTCACGCGACTCAGTTTCCGTGAGATGAACCGCACCACAATCGCTCAGTATGCGGAGGAAGAGCGTACGCAGATGGCACGGCGCGCGCGGGCTGAAAAACGGCGGCTTCAAGCACTTTTAGCGTCAATGGCGCGGGAGGAATTGTCACCACAGAAACACGTTTCCCAACTTCGCGAAGAACTTATGAGAATTCACGAGACTGACCGATTTAGTGAATGTGAAACTATGGGTGAACTAACCAAGGCGCACATCGAGTATATGCTTTATGAGCCTGACTTCACCTATCGCGGCAAAAGGACGTTTATGGGGTGAGAGAGAGTTAAGATTTGCGCTTTCTGACGAGCAGTGTGATGCCGCCAAGGGCGAACATGGCGGTCGATGATGTTTCGGGGACAGCAGAGTAAACGACGGTGAGAGCGGGATCGCTCGTGGCGCTGAAGCGGCGAGCTGTTTGGTTGACACCAGTTGTTTCGATCATGATCCAGCCGTTGTTGGCGGAAGAACCGCTGACCCATGCTTGAACGTCTGCAGTGAGGCCGGCGGAGGTCCAGTTGTATGAGCCCACACCGTTAACGTTGATATCGGCGGATTGGGATGTAATATAATCAACACCAATGCCAGCACCAGGTGATTCCCAGTCGCCGATCCCAGATGTGTTCCATGTAGCCTCGCCAGCAGTTGCGGCAGCACCATTATTTCCGCTCTTATTACCTTCTACCCATGCCGTAATCATTCTGTGGAGTGCAAAATTGGGAGTGTTGGCAATATTCCCATCAGGCACGGTTAGCTGCAGCGATACTGAAGTGATTGTCGAGTTTGAGGGCAAACTGGAGACGTCGAACCTGATTAAGCCACGGCGAAACTCCCCTCTGTTTGTTACTCCAGCCAAAAATGTAGTGTGGCCACCCATATTGTTGTCAGGGGACGATTGATTTAATGTAGTTTCAGCGACGGAATTAAAAACTTGAGTAGCAGCATGTGAGACGTTGAAGATGCCAAGTAGTATGACCAGTGATGATAAAGCAGAATTATGCATAACGAATCACAACTAGCCTATGATCAAGGTGGTGTCAAATGAGATGGCGTTTCGCAGTTGATGAACCTCTCTTATCGACATCTCGACAGAATTGCTAATGTATAACCAGTGCCATAGGCGTAATGGTAGTTGTAGAGCGGGAAATCCCACCATGAACCGTTGCTTTCCTGTCGCTCGATCATCAGCGCTGCAAGTTTCTTTTTTAGTGAGCTGCGTTCCTTTTTGGGCAGAATATGAATGCACTCAGAGGCGTAATAGTGACCGTAGTAGTAAAAATATCCGGCTACGGCTGCGGGTGCTTCATGGGGTATTGGGCGTTTACGTCCGTGATCGAGCCATCCTTGACGTTCGAATAGCCTTTTTAGCCAAGTGCGTATTACGTCGTCGGTGATATCTTTATCTCCAAATTTTCTCAGTGCGGCATTACAAGTTTGAGATCTTCCGAGTGATCCTGCGGGCCTATTAATTAATCCACGCGGTTTCCAGCGATGGCCATATGAATAGGCGTAAGTGGAGTCTGGGTTGCGCATGGCTTGCAGGCTTTCGATACCCCGCTGGACAATTTTTTCTGGCAGCTTGATATCCATGGAAGAGGAAACATCGTGCATCGCGAGCATGATCGTGGCGGTCGTGAAGCTCATAATGAGCCCCGATGGTTTGGCGGTCTTGATATCATCCATGTCATAGTATCCCCAACCTCGGCCGATGTCTTCTTGGCTGACAAGTTTGGCGATCTGAAGTTCTGCCTGACGTTTATATTCGGAACGCTTTTGCGAATTATTGTTATGGCGGTAGAGAGATGCTAGTGCACGGAGGCCATAAGCATGTGCCCAAACGTTGTAGGTGGCGCCTCGGTTTAAGTTTCTGGTTTTTGGTAAATTATTAAGTAGCCATTTTTCGGCATTTCTAATCGCGATGATGGTGCTGGGACGAGCATCACCGCTTTCTAACAAACCGTGCAAGGCAAGAGCTGAGCTACCCATATGAAACGCTTGATGTGCATCGGGCAGCGGGGCATAAATATTTAGACCTTTAGTGCGATTTGCGGTGCCGAATGACCCGTCTTTATTCTGGTGCTTTAACAGAAAATCAACACCACGCGTGATGGCAGCATTGATATCGGGCATGGTGTCCACCTTTGCATTTTGGGTAAATGCAGAGGTAGTCAGAAGGCCGATAATGAGGAGAGAGCGGAGCACCAATTTACTATTTAAATTTTTTCGCTTACCTTACAATGACTTGGCCTTTTTCGATGCCTTTAGTAATGACAGCAGAATCTTTATTTGAGGCGCCAATAGTCACTGCACGGTTATCGGTTTTTCCATTGGCGAGTTTCAGTTTAACGGAATAAGATCCGTCGGACTGGCGGTTGAGAAAATTAGCTGGGACAACTAGTGCCTTGTCGAATTTTTGACCTTGGATTTGAATTGTAGCCTTCATGCCCGGCACAATTTTGTCGGCTTTACCGAGAGTTGGTTTGAGAGCAACGTGGTAGGTGCGGTCGGTCTTGGGGTAGGTTGCGAGGGAGGAAATGCTGACTGGTATGCTACGGTAGCGATTCAAATTGGAAATGGCGAACCCTTTGGCTCCGGCGGCGAGATTAGTGAGCTGTTTATCTGTAGCAAATGCTGAGAGTTGGAGTGGTGAGTCTGCGGGGATGAATGTCATCAGTGATGTGTTACTGGGCAGCTTACCGCCAATCTTAAGAACTTTGTCAGCAGCAGCGGGGTTCCAGCTTCCGTGGTGCATACTACCGTAGTAAACCACGCCGTCTGCAGGAGCGGTGATGTTCATCATTGTGCGGTCTGCTTTTAGCTGGGCAAGATTCTCAATGCTTTTTTTATCGTCACGCTCTGCCTTGGCCACGGTGAGTTGCTTTAGCTTGAGGGCGCGTGGGAGTTGCTCTTGAGCTGCAGCGTTTGCGATGCGTGCCATATCGCTTGCCCGCTGCATGGCTTTGAGCTTACGTGGTATGCTGATGGCTAGTGATCTTTTGACTTCTATTTTTGCAGCCTTTAAGGCGAACTCTGCTTGTTCAACAGAATTGCGTGTGCGCTTGAGAATGATTTCTTCAGTCTCTTCGGTCTTATTGTCCTCGCCATACATCTTGAGCAGCTGCTTGAGTTCTTCTTGTTGGTATGCGAGTCGGAGCTCGGCCGATTTTATACTGCGCTTGGTCACTTCAATTTCCTTGGGGTGGCCTATCTCGATATACCACTTGAGGTCCTCGGCTGTTTGTTTTTCGTTGCGTGCAGATGCTTCCAAATTCTGTGGAGTAGCGATCTTGAGCTGTGCGAGTTCGTGTTTGGCTTGTGCCAAGGCAAGCGTGGCTGATATGCGGGATTTTTCCGCTTCAGCGATGTTTTTATCAATGTCTTTAGTATCGATGCCGATAAGAGTGGCGCCTTTTTTTACCTGAGCACCTTGGGAAACGAGCGAGCTTATGGTAAAGTCGGTCCATATGTTTGGCTTTATCGTATATGATGTGAATTTCTCAGGAAGAAATACGGCGTTCAGTGTGCTTTCCGTGCGGAATGGTTTTTCAGTCACGGTATGTTCCTCTGCTTGTGCAGATAAAATAATAACGCTAGCGAGAGTAAGTTGCAGAATACGTTGCATGATATTGGTAATGAGAAAGGATTAAAGATAGAGCGGCCCCCGACAGCCAGTTGTTTAGTAAATTTTTTTTCGCGCGAGCCATATGGTATGGGTCCTTCGCTTTGTGCCTTTGTGGGCAGCGGCGACGGCATTCTCACTTACATCGAATCCTGCTTTTCGCAGCAGCTTGGTAAATGCTTGATCGCGGCGAGCCGACCAGACAGCGAGGATGCCACCCCCTTTGAGCGCATGTTGAATTTCTCGCAGGCCCTCTAGGGTGTAGAGAGAATTATTGTTGTTCCCGTGAAATGCAGATGGACCGTTATCTACATCCAGAAGGATAGCGTGGTAATCGGCACGAGCTTGTCGGATAATCTTCTGCACCGGCTGAATTTTGACGGAGATGCGTTCGTCATCGAGTAGTCCTGGATTAAGGTGTTTGAGGTGGGTGCGATTCCATACCTCAATGGTTGAGGTCAGCTCTGCAACCACAAAACGAGCACGTTTCCCGGGCAATGCTTTGGTTGCAGCGGCGAGGGTGTAGCCCATTCCTAGACCTCCGACCAGAACCTTTGGTTGGTTGACAGGTTGAAATGGCGAGCAGGCAAGCTCAGCGAGCGTCTCTTCTGATCCGTGAGAGAAGGAGGTCATCAGTTGTTCGCCGCGTGAGCATATCATAAATGTTCCATCGTGCTCAATCAGTTCCAGAGGTTCGCCCTCAGGAGTGGTTGCCTCAGCTATTTTGACGTATGGTATCATGAGAAGTATTAAGGCAGTAATTCAATAATTATATTGTGGCTTGCCGTAAGCGCAAAAATAATCATATAATGTAATTATGTCTGATGATCAACAACAACCACCTGAAGATTATACTGAACAGCCCCCAGCTGCTCCTGAAGTGCCTGATGAGGCTAATGAACAGCCCCCAGCATTGGAGGAGCCCTCAGCATTGGAGCAACCACCTGCCACAGATACGCAGGCCACAGACGGACAGATTCCTGGAGCGGAAAAGAAAGTTCTGGCAGGAATCTTAGCTATTATATTTGGCTGTTTAGGCGTACACAAGTTCGTGCTCGGCTATCAAAAAGAGGGGATTATTATGATCGCTGTCTCTGTCGCTGGAATGGCTCTCTCATTCCTTTGTATTCCAATTTTTGCAACCACCGCGATGAGTGTCATCGGCTTAGTTGAAGGTATAATGTATTTAACCAAATCAGACGAAGAATTTGTGAATACCTATATCGCCAACAAAAAGCCCTGGTTTTAAGAGACATATAACAATTTAATAAAGAACACCCCGCTGGATTGCTCCGGCGGGGTGTTTTTTTGATGGGTTGCTGGGCGAGGAGACCTGAGGTCAAAGCCAATTTAGATCGCTGCGAGGCGGCGACAAACTTCCTCGACGTTTTCGCGTGTGTTGAACGAGGAGATGCGGAAGTAGCCTTCACCAGCTGCTCCAAACCCTGAACCGGGTGTGATGACTACTTGAGCTTCTTCAAGCATTTTGTCGAACATGCCCCAAGAGTCGGTTCCTTCGGGGCACTGCACCCAGACGTAGGGTGCGTTTTCACCACCAAACACGGTGAGTCCACAGTCTTGGCAAGCTTTTCTGAGCAGGGCCGCGTTGCCCATGTAGTGCTCGATGAGTGCGGAGACTTGGGCTTTTCCTTCATCGGAGAAAACGGCAGCGGCACCACGTTGAACGGGGTAGGATGCGCCGTTGAATTTGGTGGCGTGACGGCGATTCCAAAGTGAGTGCAGAGTGACATCCTCACCTGTCGATGCGGTAACACTGAGATTTTTCGGGATGATGGTGTAGGCGCAACGCACACCGGTGAAGCCGCCGTTCTTAGAGAACGAGCGGAACTCGATCGCGCATTCATGAGCTCCTTCAATCTCAAAAATCGAGCGCGGCACAGAGCTATCCTGCACGAATGCCTCATAGGCGGCATCGTAGAGAATGATTGAGTCGTTGGCGCGTGCGTAGGCCACCCATGCCTCGAGCTGCTCACGGGTTGCGGTGGTGCCTGTTGGGTTGTTTGGGTAGCACAGGTAGATGAGGTCGACTTTTTCATCCGGAATAGCTGGGGCGAAGCCGTTCTCGGCGTTACATGGCAGGTAAACAAGCCCCTCGTAGGCGCCGTTTTCATCCGCCTCGCCGGTGTTGCCCGCCATGACGTTGGTATCTACATACACTGGGTAAACCGGATCAGTGATGGCGATCTTGTTGCCCTGACCAAAAATATCAAGAATGTTGCCGGTGTCGCATTTTGAGCCATCGGAGATAAAAATCTCATCGGCTGAGATATTTAGTCCCACGAACTGGTTCTCAACGATGGCATCACGCAGAAATGCGTATCCTTGCTCTGGGCCGTATCCGTGAAAGGTCTCGGCGACCCCTTGTTCATCGACGGCAGCGTGCATGGCATTCCTAACGGCCTCTGGAAGCGGTTCGGTGACGTCGCCGATACCACAGCGAATCAGTCGCTCGGTTTTGTTAGGATTAGCCTCCGTCCAGGCGTTGACGCGGCGTGCGATTTCCGGAAACAGGTATCCGGCTTTCAGTTTGAGGAAGTTTTCGTTAATGTGCATAGGAGATTTATAATTACTTATTAGTGGTGGGTGATTGCTTGGCCTTGCGGCGCGAGATGATGATGATCATGGCAACAAAGGCAAGAAAGATGACAGCGACGATACCAAACCCAACCACAAATTTTTGTAGGAAGCTATCTGTGGGTTTTTCTTCAGGCGCGTCCGGCGCTATGTAGCTGGGGTCAGTTGTGACCATGAGTTTATCGCCGACAATCTCGACAGACGACAGACTTTTAAACAGCGGTCCTAGTTCTTTGTCGTTGACGATCGGGTGCAGCAGGGTTTCGGAAATGAACTTTTTAAACTCGTCTGGGATCTCGCCGTCTTTGTCGGCACGGATCTCGATGATTCGCGGAAAGGCGCCACCTTCAACGAGTTCTGGAACGATGATAACTGATCCCGTGAGGTAGCGCATTTCGTCACTGCCCATGCGTGACTTGACCGGGTAGGAAACTTGAGCCTCGATCTCATTGTTGCGGATTTCTGTGATATGGAAATTGTTCCGATGTGGCTTGAGTATATCGAAGGTCGCGATAGCCAGGTTCATCTCATTGGCATTGAGTATCATCTCCCCCTTATTTTTTGCCTCGATGTCATGCCGAAAACCTACAAATTTAGCATTTAGTGCGGTTTGTTCTGATTCTTTGTCCTGTGTGTCAACTAGTGGAATTTGTTTTGGTTGATCCAAAGTGAAGCCCTCTATTTTTTCTTTCACTTTAAAGTAAGACCACGCAGTGAATGCTACCATTCCAAGTGCAAGGCACCCAGCGATGATAAAGATGGAGCACCCAGCGAAGGGAGAAAATTTTCCTGTATCTTTGGTTGGATCGACTTCAGTCGTTTCAGACATGGGAAAAGGGATAAACACTAAATGCTAAACTCCAAATACCAAAAACATGAAAAAACGACATACAGAGAAGTAAAAAAGCCCAAATTGGTATTTGGAGTTTAGAACTTAGGGTTTAAACAAACAGCGTGTCCAAGATCCTTGTAGGCCTCTCAGGCGGTGTTGATTCCGCGGTTGCCACTGCCCTTTTATTGGAGCAGGGGCACGAGGTGGCCGGTGGTTATATGAAAAATTGGATTAACGAGGACGGTATTGCGGGTGATTGCCCGTGGGAGCAGGATGTGGATGATGCGCATGCTGTGGCGCAGACACTAGGGATAGAATTTCGTGTGGTGGATTTGATTGACCAATACCGCAATCGAATCGTCGATTATCTACTAGATGGATATCGCAATGGGATCACTCCCAACCCGGATGTTTATTGCAATCGTGAGATGAAATTTGGAGTATTTCTCGACTATGCATTAGAACAGGGTTTTGAAGCCGTTGGTACTGGCCACTATGCACGTAAGCGTGACAGGTCCGATGGCACAGCCGATATCTTACGAGGTGCGGACCCCAATAAAGATCAAAGCTACTTCCTCGCTCTCATGGAGCAGCATCAGGCAAAACGCGCCCTATTCCCATGTGGAGAAATGCTCAAGCCACAGGTGCGTGAGGTAGCGCAGCGCTTCAATCTTCCTGTTGCTGGCAAAAAAGATAGTCAGGGAATCTGTTTCATCGGTAATGTCAAGATGGCTGATTTTTTAAGCCATTATGTGCCGGATAACCCAGGCGAAATTGTCAACACGGAGGGTGAAGTGTTAGGTAATCATCGTGGTCTACATTTATACACGCTTGGTCAGCGCAAAGGTCACGGTGTTGCATCGCCTCGTGAGGGTATGGCTTATGTTGTGGTTGGAAAAGATGCGGAGAAGAACCAACTCGTTGTGGGATGGGATCATGAGGATACCCTAGGTCTCTATGTCCAGAAATGTATTGTCGGTTCGGTGAGCTGGGTGAACAAACCGATTACGTCTCAGTGCAAAGTTGAGGCGCAGCCTAGATACAGAGCAAAAAGTGAACCAGTAACCGTGACACCTAGAGATGACGGAAAGCTCGATCTGAATTTTGTCCGCTCCCAGCGTGCTATAACCCCTGGCCAGATTTGCGCATTTTATGATGGTGGCACGCTGCTTGGTGGTGGCGTATTTGAAAATTTTAACTAATATTTTCACACTTGGGTAATTTGCGAATATACCATAACATGATGTGTATGAAAATATTATCGATTATTCTGTTTTTCTCACTTCTGCCAATTGCCAGCATCGCCGGTTCGCGCGGCCTCGATATTGCATTCCTTGATGCTACTCCATCGAATACTACCAACGAGGGGAAACGGCTTGCAGAGCTTCTCGTAATCGACATGAAGAAACTCTACGCCGGTGACCAAATCGGAAAGTTATTTCCGTGGAGCGAAAATGAGATTGAGATCAAAGTGTTTAATCCATCCAGCGTGGGAATCTCGTTCGATCGGCTTCTGAACACTAAGGGTAGTAAAAAAATAAAATCCTTTCTGCAGAAATATCGCGTTCAGGACGGGCTCATCGTTTTTTTTTACGACCGTGCATATGGTTTTGCTCGCATGAAGCTCTACAGTTCTGATGGGACGGAACTGTTACTCCTCCGACTACCCTTGGAGGGCAAAAGTTCGGTTATGAAATACTCGCTGATGAAAGGTCATCGTTTGGGCGCTCTCGCTGCCATTGGCGCGAATGTCAGGTGGAATCCGTGAAGTCAGGATTTTTTCTAAGCGATCACAGAACAATAATCACTTGGCTATCGGGATTTTATAAAGTGGGCGGCTGATTTTTTCAGCCTTGATAATAAACAAAATAGTAAAAACCGACTAATTAAGAAAAGAATAGTGGGGTAAACTAATTCAACAATGGAATGAGTGCCTTGTAGACGTGTTTGGCGACCACGGCTTGTCCTTTGGTGTTGGGATGGATGCCGTCTGCGAGGTTGAGGGATTTATCTGCGGCTACACCCGCTAATAAAAACTTGAGATAGTAAATTTTTTTGTTTTCTGCTGTGGATGGGAATATTTTCAAGAAGCTGTCGGTATAGTCCTTACCCATATTTTCAGGCATCTGCATACCTACGATGATGATTTTTGTTTTAGGATGTTTATTCTGAATGACATCAATGATGGCTTCTAGGTTTGTCTGGCTGGCTTTTGGAGGGATGCCACGTAGGCCGTCGTTGCCACCGAGTGCAATCACCAGAACGTCCATGGGTTTTCTTGCGAGCACACGGATTCTGCGCAGACCACCGCTTGTAGTGTCGCCACTCAATCCAGCATTAATGATCTGGATGTCACGGCCATCAGATTGGGCAAGTTTCTTGATGATTGCCGGGTAAGCTTCTTCTTTTTTTAAGCCGTAGCCGGCGGTAATGCTATCGCCGAGAAAAACGATCTTTTTTGGGATTTGTTCAGATGCCTGAGTCACAGGGAGGAACAATGCGCAGAGCACAAGAATCCCATGAAAAAATGAAGACGGTTTTTGGAAAAGGTGTATCATGATACATCCAATAGGATATCAGGCGATTCGCTGAACGAATCAGAGTCGCTACAATGTAACCCGATCACAGGAATTGGCTAGAAGATCATGGCAACAAAATTTATTCTTAAGACGTACGAGCTCACGAAAACCTACACAAGTGGCGACCATAATCTAACAGTACTGGATGGTGTGAGCATCGGTGTGCCGATGGGTGAGACGGCTGCTATTGTGGGGCCATCAGGCAGTGGTAAGACAACTTTACTCGGGCTTTGTGCGGGATTAGATCGAGCAACGAGCGGTAGCGTTGAGCTGGACGGATGTGACATTTCCGAGTTAGGAGAAGATGACCGTGCTAGTCTACGCAGTGAATCGTTGGGTTTTATTTTCCAAAATTTTCAGCTGATGCCGACGTTGACAGCTCTTGAAAATGTTCTGATCCCCGGAGAGTTGAGTGGAATGAATGGGGAAGCACTTACTAAACGAGCAGCTGACCTGCTGAGCCGTGTTGGGCTTGGAGAGAGAATGAAACATTACCCGAATCAGCTCTCAGGTGGTGAGCAGCAGCGGGTGGCGATCGCACGTGCATTCATTCACCAGCCGCAGGTGCTGTTTGCTGATGAGCCGACAGGAAACCTCGACGAGGAAGCGAGCGAGATTGTGGAAAACATGTTGTTTGATCTAAATCGTGAGCTTGGCACAGCGTTAGTAGTCGTGACTCATGATCTGGAACTCGCTAAGAAGGCGTCCCATGTATTTCGGTTGAAGGGCGGCAAACTCGTCAAAAATAGCGACCATTAAGATAACGTCATGTATGGGATTATCCGACACCTCTTTAGCGCGTGGGCATGGCAAATGGCATGGCGTGATAGTCGTCCTGTACGCTGGCGCCTGATGATGTTTTCAGCGTCGATTGTGTTTGGCGTGGCAGCTTTGGTAACGATTGGTTCACTGAGACAAAATTTGAATGATGCTGTTGGCTGGCAGGCAAAATCCTTATTAGGTGCTGACTTGATGGTTTCGTCACGGCAGCCCTACACAAAGGAAACGGAAGCTCTGCTAGCTGATCTAGGCCGTAATGGTGGTGAACAGGCTAGAGAGGTTTCGTTTACAACCATGCTGAGTGTGGGCAACACGACCACCCCTAAGCTGGTGAGCCTCCGCGGTCTAGACGGGGCGTTTCCATTTTATGGAAACATCGTGACGACTCCTGCAGATGCGTGGCAGAAAGTGGTGGATGAGCCAGGCGTGGTTGTTGAGGCATCCTTTCTCAAGAACATGGATGCCAAAATCGGGGACATGGCAAAAATTGGTGATCTTGAGTTGCCTGTTTTGGGTGTGTTAGAACAGGCACCGCCTTCGGCGTCAGGCTTCGCAGCATTTTCACCAACGGTGCTTACGTCACTTGATGTAATTAAAAAGTCCAATCTTACAGGTAACAAGAGCCTCGTCTTTTACAGAACATATTTCAAATTACCGAATGGCGTCGATGCCCAGGCTTTGGTCAAAAAAAATGCGGCGATGTTTGAGCAGCAGCGGTTGACGCGCACGACCTCAAAAAAACGCAGCGAGAATATTGAGAAAGCAATCAACCGGCTCTACACGTTTTTTAATCTGATTGGATTCAGCGCGCTCTTTCTGGGCGGGATAGGAGTGGCAGGTGCCATCCACATCCACATCTCCGAGAGGCTGCAAAGTGTCGCGACCTTGCGGTGCCTTGGTTGTTCATCAGCACGTGCATTTGCTGTTTACCTCATCCAGAGCATAGCGATGGGCATTATGGGCACGTTGGGCGGTGTCCTCGTCGGTAGTGGGTTTGTATTTATTCTGGGTTTGATCGTCAAAAACCTACCTGCCGGAATGTTGCCCTTTGCGGTGGAATTAGCGCCCACATGGTTTGAGATTACTAAGGCGAGTGCGGTCGGTGTGATGATCTGTATTAGCTTCGCACTACTTCCGCTTCTTGCGGTTAGGCGTGTAAGCCCGCTTGCGGCTTTACGTCGTGAGCAGGTAAGCTTACAAAAATCGTCACGTGATCCGCTGCGTTGGATTGTTATCTTTGGATTAGTTGTTTTCGCTTTTATACTAACTTGGTGGGATACACAGGATGTAGCAAACGGATGGAAAACTTCGCTTGGGTATGTTGGTTTTCTTGTGGCGGCATTCCTTTTCCTCGCTGCCTCCGGGAAGTTGCTGCGATGGGTGGCTAGGAAATTAGCACGCCCATCCTGGCCGTTTGTCATCCGACAAGGAATAGCGAGCTTGCATCGACCTAACAACCAAACGGGGTTGTTTATGGTGTCGATAGGTCTCGGGACATTCCTCATCTTCACGCTGATTATGATGCAAAACATCCTCATGCAGTGGCTGGATCCAGTGCGGATGAGTAATAAGCCCAATTTGTTTTTGGTGGATATCCCACCCGAAGAAAAACGGTCGGTTGAAAATTTAATCTCAGATAACGGAGTCAAGCTGCTGGGTAATGCGCCCATCGTGCAGATGAGGCTAACCGAAATTAAGGGTCGGCGAGTTTCCGAACTGATCAAACCTGCTGAAGGTGAGCGGCCGATTCCTAAATGGATTCTCAGGCGCGAGTTCCGCTCAACGTATCGTGAATCACTCACCGACACCGAAAAACTCGTAGCAGGTGAGTGGGTGGGGGATACGTCGGAATTTCAGGCTGATGACGCCATACCGGTTAGTTTTGAGCAAAAATTAGCGAATGATTTGGGACTGAAACTGGGCGATGAAGTAACGATCTCCATCGAGGGGTTTGGTGAGAGCAAAAAACTTAGAGTAGCCAGTTTACGTGAAGTCGATTGGCGCAGTATGAACCTCAATTTCTTTATCGTGTTTCCGCAAGGAGCAATCGATGAGTATGTCTCGTTTAATGTCCTAGCAGCGAACTCTCCAGACGATGAATCGACAGCCCAGCTCCAGCAGGCGATGTTTAATAAGCTGCCCTTTGTGAATACGATTGATCTGAGTCTGATTTTGAGGACTGTGCAGTCGATTCTAACAACTGCCGGAAAAACTGTTCAGGTCATGGCTTTGTTCACCGTGGTGACTGGTGCCATTGTTTTGATTGCATCGTTGTTAGCCGGACGTCGGGTAAGAATTCGAGAGAGTGTTCTGTTACGCACGCTGGGAGCAAGCCGCAGGCAGATATCGAGCATTCTGGCGGTAGAGTATGCGTTACTCGCGCTGATGGCGACGCTGGCTGGTTCACTTCTGGCACTTATAGCAAGTATTCTGTTAGGGCGCGCTGTTTTTGAGGGAGACCCTTACCAGATTCCGTGGGGATTACTTGCCCTAGGTGTCGCTGCGGTAGTTTCGGCTACGGTTGTCATAGGCATGTTGTTGAGCCGTGGTATCTCGAGCCAGCCACCGCTACAGATATTGCGTAATGAAGCGGCAAGTTAACATTTTATTTGTGGTGTTATTATAGCAAGGTTTGCAGGTTAGCTTCTTTAGAGCTGCATAATACCGCTTAAACTAGGCCCATTCGGTTGTAGGTTGATGATTTTACCGAAATTTATTTTACTGGTCAGTTTTCTACTCTTGATTCTTTGTTAGCTATTGTGCGGTCTGTGATCAAACGCTCGAACACGTATGCGTAACAGAACGATTGGTATCAGCTGTTCTGCTAGGATAGGTGCGAATAGGAGTATGAGGGGTATTGTGAGTTAGTAAATTTATGCAATGATGAAAAATCAGGGTGCAGTTATTGCTTCTCCATTATTAGATGCATCTAGTCCGAGCAAAAATGGAGCTGCTGTTTTTGACCAAGTATTTGCATCGGAGTAGTTATCAGCGTGTTCTCCATAGCAAGTTTGCAACATGGCAGTGTTAATGACTCCTGGGTTCATGGCGACGGCGGCGAGACCGGTGGGTAGCTCCTGCGCCAGCGCTTGGGTCAGGCCTTCGATCGCCCACTTGCTGGCGCAGTAGGGTGCGACTTCTGGTGCGGTTGACCGTCCCCAGCCAGAAGATAAATTCACGATGACGCCTCCGTCCTTTTCCATCAGGGGAACGACGTGTCGAATGACGTTGGCAGTGCCATTGATATTGATATCTGTTAGGCGGTCGAAGTCGTCAGCAGAAATCTGCCACAGTGGCGCGGGGTCGTTAATGATGGCTGCGTTACTGATCACGAGGTCGGGTGCACCTGTCTGCGCGTAATCCTCTCGGCAGAAATTTTCTACCTCGCTGTCGTTGGAAACATCAACTGCAGAAAAGTAATGAGGTTTAGGAAATACTTCACGTAATTTGCTGATCCTATCTTCACGCCGAGCGCATCCAGCCACGGTGTGTCCAGCCGAGGTGAATTCATTCACCAGTGCACGGCCAAGTCCGGAGCTGCAGCCTGTTAGCCAGATGGTTTTTGATTTCATGGTGATGGCGTTACTTCTTATGTCCGCCAGCTTTTTGAGTTTTTAAGATGGCGTCGATCATCGACTTGATTTCATCGTCGGTATGCATTCCATGGGCGGGCATCGGTTGTTGGCCCCAGACACCTACGCCGCCTTCCTTGACTTTTTTCACCAGTCCCTGGATGCCTTTGGTATCGCCTTTATATTTCTCCGTGATTTCCACGAAGCTCGGGCCAACGACCTTGTCTTGGGCGTGGTGGCACGACAGGCAGGTGGTTTTCTGCATGGCTGTGGTGCCTGGCATCTTGGCGTCCATACCGACGATTCGCGGGTCGGCCGAGGCATCGGCCTGCTGATTATTGCTCTGAGAGTAGGAAATTTTCAGGAGGCGTCCGTTTTTCACGTTGTACCATCCGGTGCCGTATTCGATGACGTAGAGGGCACCTTGATTGAAAAAGATGTCGATGGGTTTGCGGAACTTGAAGTTCACTTTGAAATCCTCAACGGCGACCTTGTTCTCCTCTTTATCGAGTCGGATGAATTTGAACCACGAGCGGTTCCAGTCGGCGAACAGCAGGCAGTTATCGTAGTAGGCGGGGAAGGCGCCAGGTGCATTGGACATGTGATAGACTTCGCCAATAATCGAGCAACTGCGGTTATAAAAGTGGAGTGGCTCGCGTGGCACGGGAAGCTTGGTGATGCCGGTGTTGTTTTTGGAGGTGTTTTTAAGGTTCTTGGGATCAAACGCCTTACCCTTGAGGTCGTTGAATACCTTGGTGTCGGTGATGACATACGGCCAGCCGTAGTAGCCGGCGGTCTTGGCCTGATTGATTTCCTCGCCGGTGGGTTTTTTGTCGGGGGCGACCTCACTCCAGTAGAGGGTGCCGGTTTTTTGGTTGAGGGTGATCCGGTAGGGGTTACGCAGGCCCATGGTGTAGATTTCCGGCCGTGTTTTGGGTGTGCCGGGAGGGAAGAGGTTGCCCTTTGGGATCTCGACCTTGCCCTCGG
>JABHEX010000312.1 GCA_018676385.1 Akkermansiaceae bacterium | reverse complement strand
TTCCTTTTGAGATGAAGTTTGCCTGTGCAGGTGAAATTTCCGGTAACTTGCCCATCAATAATGGCGTCTTTGCATAGAATGGGTTCAGTAAATTCAACGCGAGCACGCTTTGCGATGATTAAGCGCTTACATTGAATGTTACCTATGATTTTTCCATGGCTCTGAATCGTGACATCACCCGAGCAATCAACTCCACCAGTTACTTGGCCGTGTGCAATAAGATCATGGCATTGAATGGTGATGCCATGGACGGTTGCTTTTTTGTGAATGATGACGTTTCCACGTGTCTGGATGCTCCGATTCCATATACCTTTGATGTCGTAATTCTTGAGTGATATGTAACTACCGCATGCTGGGCAGAGAGTCGAGCTTGACTGAGAGGCTGCTTGATGAACTCGATCGCAATCGAAGCATGCGACGTCACGCGGCTTAGCCATAGAATTATTGATAGTGCTAGATATGCTATTCCGCTTAGATGATTTTGGTAATGATGGGCTTACGGAATTAGAGCTTGAGGGATGAGCGTTCGAGAGGAATGAAGGGTTTGGTTCGTTATTGGCATTTTTTCCGCGAGCAGGTGTATCATCACGAAGTCTTGTGCGATTTTCAATGCCCTCAATGTTTGTGATGGTATTAGTTAGCTGTTTTATTTTAGGCACAGCCTTACCATTAAGTATGTGATAATGTGTATTACATCCACGACAGTAAGTGGATACGGCGATACCTGGTTCACGTTGTTCGAAGCCACATTCTGGGCATTGAAGACTTACGCTGTTTTTTTCTCGCACACGAATACTTTTATTGTCGCTGTCATTATTGGGGCGATTTCTTCGCGAAAAAAGTGCCATGATTCTGGTGGTGTGGATGAGGGTATATGATAATTGCTAGAAAAAACCCGCCAACGGCATAGGCCAGTGGCGGGTTAGGAAATTGGTATTAGATCGTGTTAGGAACTCGGTGCCAGCTTCAGATCTTTTTGATTATCGTTCTCGTTGCTGGGTTTATTCTTGCCGGTGCCAGTGTTAGTGCTGGTGGGTTGAGGTGAGACCGAAGGAGTGCCCACAGTAGATTTACCAACGAAGATTGCACCAGGCTCTATGGAGACGGATGCTGCCTTAATGTCGCCCACTAACTCAGCGCTAGCTTTGAGTTCTACTTTGTCATTAACTTCGATATTGCCGTGAACCTTACCATAGATAATGACAGATTGGGTTTTGATCTCAGCTTTGATACGTGCATTTTCGCCAACGGTAAGAGATCCGTCTGAATTAATATGGCCTTCAATTTTGCCATCAACCACTAAGTCGCTGGAAAAGCGAATCGTGCCTTTGATTTCCACATCGGAACTCAGAACATTTCTTCCGCTGGGGCTGGGAGAGCTAGAGCGCGGAGCAGAGTTCGATGGGGCGCTCGTAAGTGTTGAGCCTGATGGCTTTTCATTACTTGGTGATCCGGGGACAGGATTTTCGGATTCTGGCTTTTGTCCTATTACTTTTTGAAACACGGTAGATATATAATGGTTAAGTCAACATGAAGTGACAATTAACATGGATTTACAAGGCAAATTTTAAAATTTTTAGATTTGAAGGAGGTTTTTACAGTGTAGGCTCTGGCTTTTTATCGGTTTGGGCTGGCGGAGCAGGTTTAATGCTATTTTTTTTAGATTCTTGTGAGTTTTCAGGATTTTTTTCTGATGGTTTTTCTGTCGCGCCGTTTGGAGCTTTTTGCGACGCTTCGCCGTTCGCTTTAGCTTTTTGATCTGCTGCAGAGGCTGCCT
Organism: Akkermansiaceae bacterium; assembly: GCA_018676385.1. GTDB lineage: Bacteria > Verrucomicrobiota > Verrucomicrobiia > Verrucomicrobiales > Akkermansiaceae > Oceaniferula. The sequence goes on along the minus strand of JABHEX010000312.1, from coordinate 2,644 downwards.
TATCAGAGGTTGCTGGAGCGATAGGTGGTGTCGGCGGTTTTGGGGGGGCTGGTTTGATTTTCACCGGGGGTTGTGCGTTAACGATGGCTAGGCGTGCGCTGGCCATCTCGAGAAAGGCATTATTACGAGCTTCGTTTTCCTTGGCCTTCTCATACCAATTGGTGGCCTCAGCGATTTCTTTTTTCGATTTTGCGATATCACCAAGTGCGATGCATGCAAGCGGGTTGAGGTAACTGTTTGGGTGGTTTTCGGCAATTTCAGTAAGTTTTGCCTTTGCTTCATTGACTTTGCCTTGTTCGAGAAGCCGGAGCCCGAGACTTACATTGGCTGTGTGTATAACTGGGTGTTCTGGATGCTGATCGATAAAATCTTGTAGTGTTTGTAAGCCATCGGGTTGTGAGTCTTGCCACTGCATATTTGCTAGCAAAGGCATCGAAGATGCTGCCGCAGCGCTACCGGGGTATTGCGAGATGACATCCTTGTAATCAGCGATTTCATCGGCTTTGACGAGTGCTGCTCCTGCATCGTTTTGTTCGGCCTCTTCAATGCCTGCCCAAATGACATATCCAACAATACCTAGTGAGATAAATACCGCCACAATGATAAGTTTTTTTTGATGGTTATCCAGAAATTGTTCTAATTTGCCAGGGCCGTGGTCAATTTCTGCGATGGGTATAGGTGTGTCTGCCATATGATCAATTGGTTTGTTCGGCTATGTAGCTTCATTACCGACGCATGGCAATGTTAAGTTTGAAGTATTCAGTTTGATCTTTGAAGTCGATGGTTTATGGATAAGTGCATATGAGCAGGAATGTTGGGATCGGTAAAATAAATAGGGCGATGCTCTACGGCATTCTTGACATGGGATACGTGATAAAGTCGGAAATGATGTGTGTCGTGCGCGGGCTTCTTGAGGGTGGTGTTGGTGTGATTCAGCTGCGTGCAAAGGGATATGATGCAGAGGGTGTGACATCACTGCTTCACGAGTATGCTCCCAATCTTTTGCCGCTCTGCCAGTCTTTTGAGGTGCCTCTGATTATTAATGATTTTCCGGAAGTGGCTCATGCTATCGGAGCAGACGGAGTACACATTGGGCAGGATGATGGATCTCTGGTTGATGTCAGGTCTGTAATAAGCGATTCAATGATCGTAGGGAGGTCGACCCATTCGCCCGAGCAAGCGAGGGCGGCGCTAGCTGAAGGGTTTGATTATATTGGATTTGGCCCCTTGTTCCCGACGCCGACAAAAAAAGGTAGGGCGGGAATTGGGTTGGAAAGCATTGCTGAAGTGGAAAATGATGTCGGTAATGAGATCCCCGTATTTTGTATCGGTGGAATCAAGAGAGATAATTTAGAATTGGTACTTGCATCAGGGGCGCGTCGCGTGGTCATTGTCTCGGCGTTGCTTCAGGCAGAAAGCATTCCTGCTGCGGCAAGTGATGTGATCACGTGTCTCTCCACCTGAAGGCACTTCGTTCTTATCCTCCAGTCAATATTCATCATCTATTCCAAAAACATGTCTACAATCATCGGCGGAACCATCGCCATCGACAATGTCTCCACACCCACGGGCTCAGCAACAAACCTTCTTGGTGGCTCCGCCTCATACGCATCACTTGCTGCCAGCTACTACACAAAACCAGTCCATTTGGTGGGAGTTGTAGGGCACGACTATCCTGAGGAACATCTGCAAATGCTAGAGGGTCACGGCGTCACGCTCGACGGTGTTGAGCGCTCAGATGGTGAGTCCTTTACATGGGATGGTGAATATCACGAAAACATGAACGACCGCACCACACATAAAGTGGGATTAAATGTTTTAGAGAGCTGGGAGGTATTCATCCCCAGTGAGGCTGCAGGCAGTCGGATTGTGGTGCCTGCTAACATGTCACCAGAAAATCAAATTCAGATGCTTGATCAGTGCACCGCTGATGACAAATTTGTTATCGCAGATACTATGGATCTGTGGATTGAGATTGCCAACGAGCGCCTTCACGATGTGATGCAGCGCATCGACTTACTGGTAATCAACGAGGGTGAGGCGCGAGAGTTTGCAGGCACCAGTAACTTGATTCTGGCAGGGGATAAGCTTTTGGAGAAAGGCCCAAGCCACGTGGTTATCAAACTCGGAGAATTTGGTGCCATTCTTTTTGGTCCTCAGAACCGCATGTTCAGGTTCCATGCATGGCCGCTGAGGGAGATTGTTGACCCCACTGGAGCTGGCGATACATTTCTCGGAGCCATGGCAGGATACCTCGCGTCACTGGGCGGGGTAGACTTTTCCTTTGAGCAGATCCGCGATGCAATTCTCCGAGGTTCTATCCTCGCTAGCTTTACCTGTGAGGATTTTTCTACCCGTAGACTGCAAAAAGTCACGGATGAAGAAATTGACAAGAGGATGACAGCATTGAAGGAAATCAGCCACTGGTAGAGCGTTTGAGCCGAAATTCGAGAGCTGGATCTGCAAACACATAAACTTTCAATCTATTGTTCACATAGTTCTTAATTAGTAATTGGATTAGGCCAGCTGCTCGTATTTCACAGCACTGCCGTCACTGAGTTACTTTTCTCTAAAATATCTGTGGTTTTACGTGTTGACAGATCATGAGACATACATCAGATTGTAAATATAGATGTGATTATAT
>JABHEX010000031.1 GCA_018676385.1 Akkermansiaceae bacterium | reverse complement strand
TATAGAGTCCTTCTGTGCTAGGTATTTTTTAGTTAAGTCTTGAGAAGGTTCACCGGCAAAGGTAAAAGTGATACTCAATAGCAAAAAAATGAAACTGCTAGTAATTTGCTTTTTGAGTGGGGTCATCGAAGGGGCTTTCATCGGGTAATAAGGGGGTTATTTCTAACATCAGGGAGAAACCGCTCCCACGCTTTTGAGCATTGACTTAGCTTCGTCGCTACCAATGATTTCCAGCAGGTAACGAAGACGGTTCGGTCGTGGGCCGACATCTTTGGATTTGAGTTGTTGCAGGAGGTCCACAGCACGGGCACGCACCTCAGGAGACTTGTGGTTAATCGAAGCTGTTCTGAGCACAGGTCTAACTGCACTGCCGAGGTCGCGCAGCGCCTGGCTGGCAGCTTCGCGCTGTTGGAATGAACCTTGATCCAATTGTTTGATCAGATGCTTGACCTTGTCGGCCATACCTGGGACCTCAGGGCCATAGATCTCCTCGCGAATCATCTTCATGACAGCGGGCCCAGCAGAAGTGAGCGACCACCTTGCTTTCCACGCTTTCATTGGATCCTTAGCGGCAAGGCTAGCCCAGTGCTGATCAAACTTGTCCTGGGTCAACTTGACTGGCTGTGCTACAGTGAACACCCGCACGTTCGCCAGTCCCCATGACTCGTTAGAGGTCTCCGGTCTGGGCATCCTAGACTCAAAGGGCTGGCCCTTGAATTCGATCACAACCGAGTCAGCCGAGTGAGGCACCACGAGACGCAAGCGGTATACCGAGGCCATATAACTAACGCCTGGTCCTGGCTTAGCCTGCAGCCAGGCACCAGTGCACGCCGAATGGGACTGGTCGCCTATATTATCGGGAAAGGACTGGCGAAAGCCTCTGCCATCTGCCCGGATCTCATTGGAGAAAGTAGCGTCGGTCAACACACGACCGTCACCAAGGCTCACTGTCAGCCGGTCAGGAGCATTGTCCAAGTTTTTACCCTGCTGGCCACGCAATCCATCACCGCCCCATGTTTTGAGGATCAGAAGGTCGTATTCGACGACCAACAACTGGTGTTCTGGCAACTTGTCGATATTCAGTCGAACCGTATCGCGAAAGTATTCGCCGAGGAAGTCGAACTTTGACTTTCCTGCCACGGGTTCGACGGCATGTTGCACCGCGAGAGCCTTCGGTGCGCCCTGACTGCTCATACGGGCCCAGCCGTCGGTCGCTCCCTCATCAAAGCGGCTAGCGTATACACACAGCCCTGCGAGGTGTGCTGTTTTAATGGAAGTCGACACCGCTGTCTCGCTCTGTGGAGCTACCTCCTTGGCCATGGCGTCTCCCAGCAATATAGCACAAAACGCCATCGTGATTATCGATCTCTCCATATTCTTCTCCATAGGTTCTTGAACTGTTAAACTTCTAGGAATTTGCTTTTTGAGTGAGGTGTTCGGAGAGGCTTTCATGGGGTGATGAGGGGGGTGATGAGGGGGTTGATAGACGTTGAGAACGTCCGCCACCATTCAGTTCTTTCCAGGGCCTTCATAACCAACCCATTCCCAATTGATGCAGGTTCTCCTGATTGATCCGTTCACGTTGTAATGAATCACTTCGCCGCATTCGTCGTTCACATAGGTGGTTTCCATGCGAGAGCCATCATCTTCAAATTGGATCATGGGCCCATTCCTTTCACCATTGATCCAAGACGATAAAGACGATATCCGGTGTAACTTGTTACCAAAATAAGAAAGTGATGATCCATGTTTCTTACCGTTATTCCAAGATGATAATCCGGTAACGGAGCCGCTGGAAACATCATAACTAAATGAAGTCCCATGCCTTTTCCCGTTCTTCCATGGTGTGACTGAACTCTTCTGTTTGCCATAGAAGCCGACATAATGACGAATCTCGGACCCATGTTGTAATCCATTCAGATAATGGGACTCCAAATTCTTCGTCGACTTGTAATTGCTAATCGTTCCATCTTTGTGGTAGACGGGGGTATTGTCATAGCGAACCACTTTCCCGGTTCCATCCACAAGTTTGGTCTGATTACATTGTTCACCATTACGCTTCCAAAGCCTTATATTGATGAGTTTGCCGTTTTCCCAATGCTCCTCAGTCCGCTTGAGCTTGCCCTGCCTATGAAACGTTACACGCTTACCATCCAGCTTTCCCATGGTCCAGTGGCTCTGTTCGCTCATTAAGGACTCTGTTACCCACTTCATGAGCAAACCATGGCGTTGCCCATCTTGGTAATGCTCAATTATATCTGCATTACCGTAGGAATAAAAGACATATCGTATGTGGTCAGGAAAATGTCCTGCTTTACCCGGCATAACGATGCCTGTTGTATTACCGGTATTTAGATACATCAAAAAATCGGCAATCCAGGTCTTGCGCCTCTGGCAGTCATTTTCCGCCAGTATACTAAGAAATTGAAGGCTGTCATCTTCCTTTAATTTTGCATAAATAGTTGGCACACCATCCTTGAATTTTGCCACGTCGGTGAATTTACTATGTGTGTGCCAGTCATTTGTAGAACTTTCATGCTTGTGTCGTATTATCCACGTCTTTTTCACCCATCCCGAATACGGCTCCTTGGCATCAGTCAGCCAGGCAAGACCATCTCGCACCTCTATATTTTCTAGCTCAGTAACCTGAGACAGCGCCCCGATCTCCTGCATAAGGCGAGCTCCTTCATTATTGGCCGCGGCCTGGGCCTCCTCCGCAGCCTTAAGTAATGCTTGTTCATGTGGCTGAGCCACGGCTTGGTAAGGTAGTGCAAGGATTGCGATTCCAATTGAAATCGTTCGTAATATTTTAGATATCATAAAGTTGGCGGCTATAGTGGTGGAAATCAGCGTGCAGATGCTGTAGGTGGTGGTAGTAGTGTTTGCCGTCATGTTGTTAGATGGTGTTGAGTTTTCAGAGGAAGTTCCATTGGTCTTACAGTATGGTCTTCGTTCGTCATCGCAATTCGGATTCAAGAATCATGAAAAAGAATCGATTACTGCTAGGAATTTGCTTTTGGCTGCTAGGAATTTGCTTTTTGGGTGAGGTGATCGAAGGGGCTTTCATGGGGAGATAAGGGGGGTTGATCACCAAAGCACTTGTCGAGGAATACAAAGGTATTAAAGAGAGATGCGATGAGCTGATCATTAAATTAGAT
>JABHEX010000030.1 GCA_018676385.1 Akkermansiaceae bacterium | reverse complement strand
TTGATAGTATCGACTCCGAGACGGCAACTGAGAACATTTGTCTGATTCGCATGGCTACTTGTTCGTAACCTATGACAACCAGTATCATGCAGATGGTGCAGGAGACAATGAGGCAGCTCACTTGATCGCGAGTAAAAGCAGATACCAGACATGTAATTGCGAGGAATGTTGAGCAAAGGAGGAAGCTGCCAATGTAACCTGAGAAGATAGTCAGATTATCTGGATCGCCTAATGTGTTGACGCCTATAATCATAGGGAAAGTCAGCGCCAGAGCGATGAGCCAGACAGTTGCTGCTGCGGCAAATTTTCCAATAATAGCAGACCATATGGTTGTTGGAAAAGTTCCAAGCAGTTCGATGGTGCCAGTTCGCTGTTCTTCGGCCCAGATGCGCATTCCAAGTGCTGGAGCAAGCAACATGAGTATCCATGGATGCCAGAAAAAGAACGACCAAGTCAGGCTGGCATCTCCACGCTCAAGGAAGTTTCCGAAAAACATACCAAAGAAAAGTGCTAAAAAGGTAAAGATGCATATCACCGCATAAGCAGTGGGTTGAGTAAAGTAACTTTTAAGCTCGCGTTTGAAAATGGTGTACATGGGTATGATGCGCAGTTAATCGGTTTCCTTAGTAGTGAGGCTACGAAATAAGTCTTGCAGGGAGTTGCTTCCGGATTGTTCGCGAAGCTGTTCAGGGGTTCCATCCGCTACAATACTTCCTTGATCGATAATCACGGCACGGGTGCAAGCTGCATCAACCTCCTCGAGGATATGCGTGGAGAACAGAATCGCTTTTTCTTTACCGAGGCGCTTAATCAAATTGCGCACCTCATATTTCTGATTCGGATCGAGGCCGTCTGTCGGCTCATCGAGAATGAGAACGTCTGGATCGTGGAGAAGCGACTGAGCTAGACAAGTGCGGTGGCGGTATCCCTTAGATAGAGTGCCTATGGACTGGCGTGCTACATTGTCGAGAAAGCATGTGTCAATCACCTGTCCAACCGCCTCTTTACCTGCAGCTCCACAGAGCCCACGCATCTCAGCGCAGAATTTGAGAAAATCAAAAACTGTCATGTCGTCATAAAGTGGGGCTGACTCGGGCAGGTAACCAATGTGACTTTTCGCCTGCTTAGGGTGATCGACGACAGATACACCACAGATTTTTGCATCTCCACTGCTGGGAGCAATAAATCCTGTTACCATACGCATGGTGGTTGACTTGCCCGCGCCGTTTGGCCCCAGAAAGCCGAGGACTTCGCCTTTCGCTACGGTAAATGAGAGATCCTTGACAACGGTTTTAGCACCGAAGTGTTTACTTAGATTAGAAGCTTCGATCATGGGTTTTATGGATATTGATCAATTACAAAAACTAGCGACGCAGATGCAATAAATTTTCTGTAATTTATTCAGATATCAAGTAGAAAGTAGGTGTAATTATTTTTTCTATAGATAAGTGGCGTTTGACCTTTCTGTGTTGATTAGCTAATAATGAATTATGAACGATGTGGATGCAGCTAAAATGATCCTTGAAAGCTTGCTCGGTAAGCTTGGATTCGAGGTTCAAATCGAGAGGGAAGACACCCCCGATGGCCCGGGGCTGAATATTCTATCAGGAGACAGTAAATATCTAATAGGGAATAACGGCGACCGCCTCGAGGACTTGCAATACCTTACCAACAGGATTCTTATCAGGCATTATCCTGACGCACCACGTGTGCGCGTGGATTGCGATCGATACCGTTTATCACAGGAGGAAGATTTGATTGCCACCGTGAAAGAAATCGCCATGCAGGTATTGGAGGATGGCAAACAGCGAAAAATCAAACCCCTCAATGCTTACTACCGTCGTCTTGCCCACAATTGTTTGGCTGAGGTCAAAGGTGTAGCAACTAGTTCACCACCCGGAAGTGGACGCTACAAGCGTATTGAGGTCACCAAAGCCTCGTAAGTAACCTCTGGAGAATGCTATGAAAACACATCGACTTGTTATGCCCGGTGACCTTAATCAGTTTGGTTATCTTTTCGGTGGGAAAATGCTCAGCTGGGTAGATGAGGCCTGCTGGATTGCAGCTAGCTTAGATTATCCTGACTGTCAGTTTGTCACGGTTGGGATGAACAAAGTTGAGTTTCATCACGGAGTGAATGAGGGAGTGATTCTAGAAATTGATTGCCAACGATGCAGTAAAGGTGAGACCTCAGTGACCTATGCCGTTGAGGTGAATCAAAACAGTGTGGACAATAGCGCGCCTATTTTTTCTACTCAGGTGACATTTGTCAATGTAGATGCTGATGGCTGTAAACGTTCGATCTGACTTTTGCTTATGAGCAGCATTGAAACAATCGACATCATCATGGCTTTGGATAAATCCGAGGACCATGAGGCGCGTATCAAAAAAGCAGCGCGGAAGCTTAAGGTTCATCCCAGCCAGATTCAAGACATCCGTCTGCGAAAGCATTCCATTGATGCACGAAAAAAAGACATTATGGTGCAGCTCCGCATTGAGGTGGGCTTGGGCATGATGCTACCAGCAGATCCGACGATCTCAGCTAATTACACCTCGGTGGCAAATAATGCAGCGGTAATGATTATTATTGGGTGCGGGCCAGCGGGTATGTTCGCGGCATTACGTGCCCTTGAATTGGGCTATAAGCCTATCATTCTAGAGAGGGGAAAGGATGCTTCTGCTCGCAGATTTGACCTTGCTCCGTTATTGCGTGAAGGGCGTGTCATTGAGGATTCGAACTACTGCTTTGGTGAAGGGGGTGCGGGAACTTTTTCTGATGGAAAACTTTACACCCGTGCAACGAAACGTGGACCGGTGAGAGATGTTTATGAAACGCTGGTAGCGCACGGTGCGCCGAATCGCATCCTCACGGATGCTCACCCACATATTGGGTCGAATTTGTTACCGAACGTGGTTAAAGCGATACGCCAAAGCATCCTTGATTCTGGTGGCGAGGTGCATTTCAAAACTAAGGTTAATGGATTGCTGAAATCAGAAGATGGAAAAAAAATACATGGTGTATCTACCGCTGATGGCAAAGAGTTCATCGGTGATTCTGTGATACTGGCCACTGGTCACAGTGCGCGTGATATTTATTCATTACTCGCGAGTGAGGGTATTCTTATGGAGCGTAAGACTTTTGCTGTTGGCGTGCGTATTGAGCACCCACAACCCCTTATTGACAGCATTCAGTACCACTATCAGCGTGGCGTAAAGAGACCTGACATTCTTCCTGCAGCTCGTTATCGTCTTGCAACAAAAATTGGCGGAAGGGGGGTTCACTCGTTTTGCATGTGCCCCGGTGGATTTATTGTTCCTGCAGCGACGGAGAATGACGAAGTGGTGGTAAATGGGATGTCGCTTTCTCGGCGTGACTCACCATTTGCTAACAGTGGCATGGTTGTGAGTGTTGAGCCTGAGGACACAGCTGAGTTTGATGCTGAGTATGGAATCCTTAGTGGGATGGCATTTCAGAAATCATTGGAGGTGTTGGCATCTAAAGCCGGAGAGGGTGAGCAGAAAGCTCCTGCGCAACGAGTTACCGACTTCCTCAACCAAAAAATCTCCTCCTCCCTCGCAGATACAAGCTATTTTCCTGGTCTGTCATCCGCGCCATTACACGAGCTGATGCCGGAATTCATCGTCTCGCGGATGCAGACAGGATTGAAAAAATTTGGTAAGGGGATGCGTGGCTATATTACCGAGGAGGCAGGCATGATAGGATTTGAAACTCGGACTAGTAGTCCGTTGCGTATTCCGCGTAATGATGAAAATTTTCAGCATCCAGAGATTCATGGTCTTTACCCATGTGCTGAGGGTGCTGGCTATGCTGGCGGAATCATTTCAGCAGCGCTCGATGGGATCAAGTGTGCGGAGGCAGCGGCAGCTGTTAAAAACTGATCAAACATACCTCCAAGAGCGGTTTGGGGGAAATAGCCCTACCAGGACTCGAACCTGGAAATACGGAATCAAAATCCGGTGTGTTACCAATTACACTATAGGGCTTTTATTTTTGCGGACATAAAGACATAAGGAGTTTCGTGTCAGCGGCGGCAGTCTTTACGTTGGCAGGATAATCTTAGCAATCTCGAAATGAAAAAAAATACAATACGCATAGATATTTTCGTGCTGATATTCCAAAATAACTGACTTCACAGGTTTGTTGAATTAGTGCACACTCAGCTAATAATGAGTCTGTCACTGGGAAAGACGTGGAAATATGTGACAAAAATAATCGTTTTTTGTCAAATTCACTCAAGCTAACTTTACAGCCGCTAAAAACACTTCAGTTACTTCATTATCATTGCCCAGCAATAAGTTATATCCCCACATATATCGCATTTCACCATGATCAATTTTCGTTTCCCGATTCTAAGTATTCCACTTTCTTTATTTGTTTGCTTGGTGAGTTGCTCCGATAACGGCGAAAACAATTCGTCATTGAGCAATGATTATCGCACGCAATCACATCGCGGCTCATCCATGCGTAATCCTGACATCACCCTGCCTTCTCATTTTTCAGGTGGTATCGGCGTCAGTCATTCGCGTGGCAGAACTACTATGCCATATATCGCGATGACCTACGATGATGGTCCTCACCCACGCAACACACCGCGCCTGCTTGACATGTTGCGTGAACGTAATATCAAAGCAACGTTTTACGTGGTTGGACGTAATGTAAACATGTATCCAGAGATTGTTCGTCGTATTGTCGCCGAGGGTCATGAAATAGGTAATCACACATGGACTCATAGAAACCTGACGACATTAAGCGATAGCAGTGTGCGTTGGGAAATGGATAAAACTCGCGATGCTATTGTGGCTGCTTGTGGTGTTAAACCCCGCACGATGCGGCCACCATATGGGGCCCTTCGTCAGAGGCAGCGGGCGTGGATTTATAGAGAATATGGATACCCGACAATTCTCTGGAATGTAGATCCAGAAGACTGGAGACGCCCCGGGCTTTCCGTCGTCGCCGGCCGCATCATCAACAATACACGCAGCGGCTCGATTGTGCTCGCTCATGACTTACACAAATCCACT
>JABHEX010000311.1 GCA_018676385.1 Akkermansiaceae bacterium | reverse complement strand
ACTCGCTGATCAGGTCCTGCCGCCATTTGTAATTCACCAAGAGCAATCATGAGTGCCAGTCGCGCATTTGCCCGAGCATCTTTCATGTGCTCATCACGCAAAGCCGATCTTTGCTCCAGTGTACTCAAGGAAAGCATCGCCATTGCTAATACAACTAGCAATACCATCACACTAATCGTCGCAATCAGAGCGAAAGCAGGGCGCGTACTACCTGTAGAGTTGTAGAAAAACTCTGTAGACCGCCGAGATATCGTTGCCCAAGTCATGTTGATGCTATTTTGATTACTCTCACATTATTGTATGTATATCATACAGTCGCATCATGCGCCACGTCCATCCCCTATATTTAGGAGACTGAAGCCAATGCATAAATTCTGATTTATATGATCCATTGCACTATAATCATAACCATCTTCATCACACAAATTCTGATGACTAAATGATTGATCAAGGCGCTTACTAAGCCAATCAATCATATGTATCCTGTAAACATAGGATATTCTCAGAGCTACCTTTGTTTAATTTGAAAAGGTATGAAATCGCTTATTTGTATCCTCTTGATTGCTTGCTCTAACAATTGCCACAGTGAAGCTCCACCACTGATGAGAAAAACCCTCATCTATGAGACTACCATCAAAAACCTCAAACCGGTGAGCGACTGGAAAAAACCGGCACACGGAGTATGGATCGCGGCCTTCGGAGATATGTCCAAGGAGCTGCGCTACACCGATCTTGCTGCAGAAGCGCCACGCATCGACAGCATCAACGCACTCGGCAAGCAGGATTTCCCGTTCAAAACTGGTGACATCAAATACATCATCAACCCAGATGGTCGTATCATGATCCGTATACCCTGCGCTCCTGACGAAAGACTCTATGGATACGGTCTGCAGTTTGACAAAACCAACCAGACAAGTCGGGTGCTCAGCCTAGATGTCGACCACTGGGGACGCGGTGGTGGGCGTACCCACGCACCCGCGCCCTTTTACATTTCATCCCGTGGCTACGGCGTGTTTTTCAACACTGCACGCTTTCTCAAGGTCTACAACCAAATCAGCAACCGCAAGGACGCCACCCAACGTCCACCCGAAGTCGATCGCAATCCACCCGAGGACGAAGTCAAGACACAGCCGGGGCCATGGCAGGCAAAACCCATGGGCGATTCGGTGGAGGCTGCCATCAGGGCGTCCGGTATGGAGGTTATTTTCTTTGCAGGCGATTCCATGCTCGAGGTGGTGCAGCGTTACAACCTCTACTCCGGCGGCGGCGCCTTGCCACCGCTATGGGGGCTCGGGTTTTGGAATCGTGTGCATGCTCACTACTCCGCAGAGCAGGTCGAACAAGAAGTCGCCGAGTTCACCAAAAACAGATTCCCATTGGATGTGATTGGTCTAGAGCCCGGCTGGATGACCAAGTCATATCCCTGTACTTTCGAGTGGCAGAAAAAACGCTTCCCCGATCCCAAGAAGCTCACTCAGACATTGCTCGGTCAAGGCGTCCGACTCAATCTCTGGGAAAACCCTTACATTTCTCAGAAGGCCAAAATCTACAAGGACATGTATCCTCTCGCCGGCTCGCACATGGTCTGGCTGGGAGTCGTGCCCGATTATACAATCCCAGCAGCTCGCAAAATCATCACCGACCAGCATTACCAAGACCACATCAGCATCGGCATCAGTGGCTACAAAGTGGATGAAGTTGACGGTTATGACTTCTGGCTTTGGCCGGATCACGCCACCTTCCCATCTGGCACGTCAGCGGAAGCCATGCGCCAGACCTACGGTCTGTTGATGCAGAAAATGCTCTACCAGGATCTGTTTAAAAAATACAACACACGCACTTACAGCTTGGTTCGTGCCAGCAATGGAGCCGCATCGGGATACCCGTTTGTCATTTATTCCGATTCCTACAACCACGAGGAGTATATCACTGGCCTCTCGACCGCAAGTCTCTGCGGTATCCTTTGGACACCTGAAATCCGTAGCGCAAAGAATGCCCGCGAATGGCTCAACCGGATGCAAACAACCTGCTTCTCGCCCATGGCCAACCTGAATGCCTGGTCGTCCGGAACCAAACCATGGGCATTTCCAGAAGTGACCGATGACATTCGTGCAGTGATCGAGCTGCGGATGCGACTCCTCCCCTACCTTTACTCCGCCTTTGCTGAATACCATTACAAAGGCATCCCACCGATCCGCGCGATGATCCTAGAAGATGGATTTGACAGTGCTAACAAAGTTGTCATCAAAGGAAAACTCGATAGCGAAACCAACCCCTATGCCGAAGGCAAAATCATTGAGAAAAACGACCAGTTCATGTTTGGGCCAAGTATCATGGTGGCCCCCTTTTATAGTAAACATGCCACAAAACGCAGCGTGCAACTACCTGCAGGAAACTGGTATGACTTCTACACAGGCGAACTTGTCGGCAATAACACCAAGATCACGGTCACAGCAGAAGGCCTAAAAAACCGCACTCCGCTATTCGTCAAAGAGGGCGCCGTGGTCCCGATGTTCGCCAAAGCTCCGCCTAATAGCAAAGCCGCGAAGGGGCAGGATCTCATTGTTCGCCACTATGGAAAAAAGGCAGGTAGTTTTAGTCTCTACGAGGATGATGCTAAAACCTTTGATTACCAGAAGGGTGTATTCCGAGTCCGCCAGATTTCCATCAGCGCCGAGGGCAAACTCAGCATCAAAACCAAAGGTAAGATCCCTGCCTTGTTCGGCAAGATTCTGTCGGTTGAAAAACCTAGAAATTAGAAGTTATTCAATCTCCTTTTAGGCAAAAATAGGATACAAAAAACCCAGGCTCTCCATGAGAGAACCTGGGTTGATCAGAGCTTATTAACCTTACTTCTTACGACGGAGTATGAGTGCCAAACCGCCAAGACCGAGAAGAATTGTGGTAGATGGTTCGGGAATCACATTCAAGATAACAATGTCATTTCCTAGGCCACTTCCACCTGGATTGTTCGTAATATCCAAGGTCCAGCCTACACCCTCATCACCCAGACCAGAAATGGTAAAATTACTCGCGTCAGGCGTGTTTCCAGCTCCATGGCCATCAAACAGCGTAAATGAGGCGACACCACCAGTATAGGATGAACCATCCACGGTCACTGAAGTCGCACCAATACTAAGCCAAGGAAAACTTAAGTTTCCGTAAACTCCACTCACCCCAACTGCATCAAAAACAAAATCAAATGTCCCATTCCCACCGCCAATCTGGTTCATACTGATGCTCGCATTGCTACCTGTTACACGAAATGTACCATTCATGGTGCTGCGCTCGTTGAAGATATGCGAGCCACCAGAAATATTAAGAATTCCTCCGCTCTGAATATTTAACGTGCCCTTGGAGCCCTGTCCATTGTTGCTGGCAGAAGTTTTAGGAAGTGTAAATGCACCGTCAGTTAAATTGACAACGCCAGTGTCTTGAACAGTCAAACCTGTTGCCGTAAAATTAGCAGATGCATTCAAGGTTGAGTTTCCACCTACAGCCAGATTATAGGTATTTGTTCCAGTATAATCGCTCGATAGAACAACTGTGTTACCATTGTTAATAGTGGCTAAATTATTGTTTCCATCATCAGCGGCAATACCTGGAGAGTTATTAGACCAATTTCCAGCTGTTCCAAAGTTGCTGGATGTTCCGCCATTCCATGTTGTTGCAGCGGAAATGAAGTTTGAACCCAGTATATATGACATACAGAATACAGCATTACTTAATATTATTTTCATCAATTTAAATGGTATTATTTTTTATAGTTACCATATCATTATGATTGTTAGGAAATATTACGTCAATAGGCACCGCATCCTCAATTCATATGAGTAGATATATTAATAATTAATAATTGCTAATTATTTACAGCACATTCAATCACTGCTTGTTTACACGCATGAATTCTATAGTCGTGAAGGTTTGCATGCTCTTAAGAGATACAGTGAGTAAGCCATTAGCAACTTTGACGGGGTTACTCTCCTGGTAGCTGACATTTTGATCACTACCATTCACCCGATTGATCTCCTTGCTGATGACACGAGCAATGTAAGTAGCACCATCAGCAAACCCTTCACCTCTGTACGTTTCAGACCTCAGGGTAGCGGGAATGGTCACCTTCGCACTCGTTTTACCATTAGCACCACTGGCGTAAATGAGCACGGTGAAGGTGTTACGACTGCGATTATAGGAAGAAATGCGATAACGTTCGTCACCGGTGAAGCCTCTGCCTGTGATGACGATATCATTACCACTCTCGCCAGCCTTCGCATGGCGTATGACCTCGTCCGAGCCACCTGCAATTTGAGCATACCAACGCCAGATATAATAATGTAGGTGATTAGGATCGCCCGGATTAATGTAGTCACTCACCGTGAATACGTAGCCGCTACCATCGCGTATGGTAAAATTCTCATCATTGCCGGGCAGCCCAAGTTTACGGGTAACTACATCCGGT
>JABHEX010000310.1 GCA_018676385.1 Akkermansiaceae bacterium | reverse complement strand
TGGAAATCAGGGGTCAGGAGTCAGGAATTAGCACTAGTCATCAGGTCTTCCTGGATGTGGCCGGCACGGAGCCACTTCACAGGCACTGGAGCGGGAAATGATACATGTTCTTTTCTGGCTGCTTCAAGGTCGCGGCAAACGCTGATGACTTTGAGCTCCATGCCTGCACGTTGCAGACGCGTCACGGTGTCTCTCCGCTGCTCGCACCAGCCTGTGAAAATGCAGATGCACGCAGTAAGTTCATCTTGGTAGCGGAGCACGAGTTTTTGTAGGGCGTGGAAGTCACTCACCGGTTCGCAATTCACACCAGCGAGGATTTCGAGCATCTTATCCACGCGTTCTTCACCTCGCCCTGCACTGAAGACAAACGCTTCATCGCGGATGAACATTAGATCAAGCAATGTTTCCCGGGTGTCGATGCTGGACGCAAACGATGCTGCTACCGAGACCGCTTCCTCAAACATATCTTCATCCTCAGTAGGAGCGAAGGTGTCCAAGACCAGACCATAGCGGGGAAAAAAGACATCCTGGTATTCCTTGACGATGGGCTTGCCCGTTCGTGCCCAGCTTTTCCAATGGATGTGGCGTAGGGGGTCGCCGGGGCGGTAGTCGCGGACACTGGTGAAGTCGCCAGACTGACCCACGGTGTTAGACGCTGCCTCACCTCCGATTTGGAAACGTGCATTACCGGGCAGATTTAGAGCAGGTAGTCGGTAGCGGTGCGGAAGCACGATCAGCTTGCCCGGTGAGCTCTCCGTTTTTCTACAGCGCTGGAAAACCCCAAACGGGTCCGGCAGGCAAAGGCGCATGTCACGGAGCGCGATCACTCCACGTTTTCGAGGTGTTATCGTCAGTGTGGTTGATAATTGTTGGCCGGGTTTGATGAGTGGTAGGGGTGGCATACCCTTTTGTTTGAAAAGTGTTAGGCTCTTTTGTAGCCACTCCCATCGGTAGTATCCGAGGGTGCGATCAAAAACATTCCGAGTTTCCTCACCCGGCTCGCGCGACCATGTAAAGCTCTCTAGGCTTGGACGGTTATCGGGTGTAAGCTCAAGTAAGCTTGTGCCTGCTAGGTTCAGTTTCCCTAGATTCTTGACGCGCACACGATACGTCAGGGGTTCACCTGCGGTGGCGAGCCGTGGTAGATCGCGCTGTATGCGTACCTTTGCCTGGCGAAAAAATGCCCAGAGAATTGATACCCCAAGGATGACCAGAATCAGCCCGCGTAGCTGGAATAGTGGGCCAAGTCTGTAGAGTGGCAATAGCATCCATGCCGCCGGTAGGAGCAAAATGAGTAGAATTCCCGCAGGACGAATCCTGTGGGTGAAAAAGGGTGTTATTGCCGAACTTCGGTGATAAATCTTGTGGGTCCATCGCCGGAATAGTGGCACTTTCCTGACATTCTCCATGTCTTTTCTAAACTACACCGGAACGGGTGTGTTTTCCAGAATGCTTTCAACCACGGCGCGGCCTGTCATGCCGTTGAACTTGGCTTCCGGGGTGATGACCAGTCGATGGGCGATAACATCCGAGGCGAGCTCCTGAATGGTTTCTGGCGTCACAAACTCGCGCCCTTCAAACAGAGACAGTGCTTGGGAGAGCTTCATCAGCGAGAGCGATGCCCTTGGGCTTGCGCTGAGTTGCACCTCGTCGATCTCGCGAGTGGCATTGCTCAAGGCAACGATGTAGCGGCGGAGTTCGTCACTGATGCGGACATTGGAGACTGCTGCTTGCAGCGTATGAATATCTTCAAGCGTGACGACGGGATCCAATGTATCGAGAGGATGACCCTGGTTCTGCGCGGCTAGGATATCCACCTCTTGTTCTGCGGAGACGTAGCCAAGCGAGCATTGCATGGTGAAACGATCCATTTGTGCTTCGGGGAGCGGATAAGTGCCGCGAAACTCAACTGGGTTTTGTGTGGCGATGACAAAGAACAGCCCGTCCAGATCATGGCAAGTTCCTTCTATGGTGGCTTGTCTCTCGGCCATCGATTCTAATAATGCGCTCTGAGTTCGTGGCGACGCGCGGTTGATCTCATCCGCGAGTAGGATGTCGGTAAATACCGGGCCAGGGTGGAAGCGGAACTCGCTCGTTTTCTGGTTGAGGATTGAGACCCCCAGAATATCAGATGGTAATAGATCGGGGGTGAACTGGATGCGGTTGAATGCCGCACCGCTGATGGAGCCTGCAATCGCTTTGGCGAGTGTTGTCTTTCCTGTGCCTGGATTGTCTTCTAACAAGACATGACCTCCTGAGATCATACAGGCGAGAATATTGCGAATGGTTTGTTCTTGTCCCTTTATTATGGATGAGACGGCACGTTCGAGGTGTTTGGCAGAATCCGTAGTGGTCATGCGGTTGTATGGGAGATGAAATCGTCAGGGGCGGGATAAAAAATACGACCAATTTACTCGTGGATTTTTTTCTCCTCTTGTATGTTTTTCAGCGTGATTTTTTCATGTGCCACAAAGATCGTCTCTACCCGTTTGAGTGAATCGTTTGGGAAATTTTTTTCAATTTTATCCCAGTTTTTTTTGTTGATGATGCTTCGACCTTTATTTGAGGGATAGCGAAGATCAATATCGAGAAGGATTTTTGCGCCATTGTTAGTATTTAAAAAAAGATACATTGGATAATCATGAGTGCCAGAGGTTTTTGATTGGGTGCGCACCGATACGCCACTCCATTTCCCTGATTTAACCACCCCAAGTATTAGGTCGTCTTTTGTATGATCACTTGCACCACGAATCGCATAGTTAAAGTTTTTTAAAGTGCGAGTATCGCTTGAGTTATCCAGCAAAGCGCAGCAATCAAGTGCTGCTGCATAATCATTACTCCGAAGGCGGCTGCGGTATAGTTTGAAAAGATTAATAGCTTCTTGTTTGGTGACAGCTTCTTTGAGTTCAACTAAATCAATTTTAGTGACGTGACTGAGCATTTTCTTAGAACGTTCTTTGCGTTGGTTCTTGGTTATTATGTCAAGTTTCTCAGACAATCCCTTGATTTTCAGTTTGATTTTTTCATCGACAATCGCGGCTATCGATTTTTCGGGTATTAGGTGCCAACCTTTATCGCCTTTAATCATCCATAGTCGCCATGTTTGAAAAGCGCCAAGTTTTTTAGGCTGTGCATATTCCAGTGGTGCGGCGGCCAGTAAACCATCTCTTGCAATTTTTATCGATGGCTTAGGTAATGATCTGACAGAGTTAAATCCTTGCCAGAGAAAGGCCAGAGATTCTAACAAAGCAATTTGTCCATCTTCTGAGGGTATCGGCAGTTCTTTTGTTGGGAGCAACGCGACAGCATCTTTAAAATTTGTTGCACCGAGGAAATCTTCGACGAGTTTTTCAGGAGATTTAGCATGCTTGGCTTCTATGTTTTTGAAGATGACGCTGGGGATTTTACGGATCAGCTTTTGCTCGTCATCACGTCGGTGATGAAAATGCCGCTGCCTCTGATTTTTATTGGGCTTCACCGCTGCCTCCAATGATGGAGAGAGACGCACAAAATTTTTCTGTCCTTTTTCTTTGATTGGAAAATAGAGAACCTGTGAAGATGTGCGCATCAACGGATTGTAAAAGCCAACAGCGACTTCATTACGTTTGTTATCGATATTCATGATATTATATATCGACGAACTGTTGGTGAGAAGTTGCCACTTGTTGTTTGTGTCTCTTGTCTCGAGCCCGTTTGATACGTAGTTGATCGTATCATTTAGAGGATCGTCTAATGCGTCAGAGGCTGCCCCCATGGAGACAAGGGCTTTCATTAGGTTGTTGTGTTGGCATGCATCAATGAATTTCAGAACGGCTGTGCCGGCATCAATTTTGTTAGGTTGAAGCTCTTTTTCATTTTTGGCGAGTAATGATTGAAACTTACTGGTGGCTTTTTCGCGTATAGCTATCTCTCGCTTAGTTTTTTCTGTGGTCATCCACTTTTCCAGATGTTTGATCTTTTTTTCCACGCTTTCATCATACCCATAATTTATGTTGGTGAATGAGTTAGGTAGAGGAGCTGGTTTCCAGCCATCTTTTTCGCGTGCCATGGCGACAGAAATTATGCGTGTATCCAGCGGTGTAGCTGTATTTTCTACGCGGATGAGCACTGCAGAAAATTGCTTTCCTTGCTCTAGG
>JABHEX010000309.1 GCA_018676385.1 Akkermansiaceae bacterium | reverse complement strand
CTAGGAATTAAGCGAATCGAGAGGTTCACGAAGATGTCTAGAATGTTTATCTACGGGGAGTTTCATGAAAAGTTTGTTTATCAGTTTTTTTACCTTGCTTTTAACCATCAACGCAGGCTCTGCCACAAGTGGAGATACGGCAGCGGGAGAAGCACGCTATGGCGTGAATTGTTTCATCTGTCATGGCCAAAAGGGTAAAGGTATGGCGAGTTATCCAAAATTGGCTGGTAAACCAGTGCCTTATTTGATTGAGAAACTTGAAGCTTATCGAGCCGGCACAAGGATAGGTCCGAATTCAGATCTTATGATCATGAATGCGGAACCCCTCACTGATGACGAAATTGCAAATTTAGCAGCATACTTATCAAGCGTTAAATCTAATTAGATAATATAACCGGAGGAAACAAATGAGAATTAAACTTCTAGCCCTTATGGTATCGGCTGTCGCATTTATCGCGACATCAGCTCATGCCGGGCATCACGCAACCAGTAGTGCAGTGGTTCCTGAGATCACTCAGACAGCTGTTATGACTGGTTTGGAGAACCCTTGGGATGTCGCGCTTCTTGACGATGGAACAATGTTCTACACCGAAAAATGTAAAGGTGTGAGTGTAAGGATGCCTAACGGTGACGTACACGCCCTTTATGGAATGAAAGATACAAGCGGCTACGCCAGCATGGGTGCAGATCTTCATTGTACAAACCAGGCAGGTATGCTCGGTTTAGCAGTTGATCCTGACTTCGCTAAGAATCGTCGTATTTATGTTGCTTCTGCATCAACGAAGTATCATGGTGACGGCTGCAAAACTAACTTTGAGCGTTGTGATGGAAACATCGTAATGCGAATGGAAGTTAGCAAAAACTTCAAGAGCGTATCAAACAGAACCGATATCGTTAAAGATATTCAGTTCAAGCCATTCGAGTCAAATCACCCATTCGGTGGTAACGGCGCACACAATGGTAACCGACCTACTTTCGGTCCTGAGGGCTGGTTGTGGATTACTACTGGTGACCGACACCGTGGTGTTTGCCCACAGTCACCAACACTCATTTGCGGAAAAGTATTGCGTATCGATACTGACGGCAATGCACACCCAGGAAACAATCCTCCTGCAGGTTTCGACAAGCGTATTTACACATACGGTCACCGAAATGTTCAGGGTATTGCTTTCCGAGCCGATGGCGCAGCGTTTACAGCTGAGCATGGCCCTTGGCACAATGACGAGCTAACCATGCTTGTTAAAGGTGGTAACGGCGGCTGGGATCCACAGCAAAACGCTGGCGGGCGCGGTGATTGCCCAGACGAGTACTGCGGTTATATGCCTAACCAGAAGAAAGGCGTAATTCCTGCTATTCGTGCAGCTTACATGCCAATGAGTGATACACGATTTGCTGATCTTATGCCACCTGCATGGCAGAACAACGGCTACTCACAAGGAACATCTTCAATTGACTTCCTTCAGGGTAAGCAGTGGGGTATGTATGAAGGTCGTGCGGTTGTCGGCATCATGGGTATCGCGTTTGGCGGCACACCAGCTGGTATGCGTCTAGACGTTTATGATATCGCTGAAGATGGTCAGTCAATCAAGAGTGTTATCCACCTTCCAGTAGAGACCAAGCGTTACCGTGGTGTAACAATGGGTCCTGACGGTGCTATTTATGCAAACACCGACGAAGGCGAAATCTACAAGATCACAGCTAAGTAATTATTTGTTAGCTGCAATGTAGTAAAAAGCGCCGCATTTATGCGGCGCTTTTTTTATGCCCAAAAAAAACAAGTCACTATCAATTAGCAATAAGATCTATCATTGCGAAAAATCCGCGGTAATCTGTATACAATTCTTACTTGTATCGTACAGCCAGAAGCTTATTACCTGCGATGTAATTCCATTCTCTGGTATAACGTCAATTTATTAGCGTCACATAAATTCCTGCACATCATGTTAAATATTTCTTGGACCTGCAAACACACATGGAAGCGAGCTTCATACAATACATCCTGGTGTCTTCTTGGTTGCTCGATTGGTGATTTAGGTACGATCGCTTATGCACAGTGGATTGGTCTCAATTGGCCTGTCTGGCAAATTATGGCACTTGCAATTATCAATGGACTCCTAACCTCAATTGCGCTGGAAACTCTAATTCTTTCTCGTCAAATGGGATTATTTATGGCATTTAAAACAGCCATTGGAATGTCTCTTATCTCGATGATTGGGATGGAGCTGGCCATGAATGTCACCGATGTATTGTTAACGGGTGGTGCTTACCTCACCTGGTGGGTTATTCCACCCATGCTGATGGCTGGATTTCTAGCGCCCCTACCTTATAACTATTGGCGTCTCAAAGCCTTAGGTAAAGCATGCCATTAATAAGCTTTTCAAACTGACTAAATAAGCTAAAAGCTCAAAATGCTCATCACTAATGCTTATTAGTAATCCAAACGGTTTGATACGGGTCTAATTTCAATTCACTCTGATGCGATAGAATTTGTGACCCGCTAATAAGATCGCACCATTGCTCCACTTCGATTAGATTTAAGTCAGCAAGTTGTAAAAATTTCCCCTGTGATGTGAGATTCGTGATGGCGAAAATACTCTGGCCACGGTCTTGGCTTTGCCTCCAAACCCCGAAAAAATCTCTTCCTAATTGCAATGTGAACTGAGTAGCATTCGGATGAAAAGCGCTCTGCTCCGCTCTCATTTGCATCAAAGTTTTTATGGTGTCAAAGATTATCCTCTCTCGCGAATGGGTGCTACCCAACATCGCATCAAGTGATTCACGCACATACTTTGTTCGGTTGATCCGCCGGTTCATACCCGATTCAGTCACTCCTGCGTAATCATTTTCAGCTCCTATTAACGAGTTGATATATAACGCAGGGACGCCTTCCATACTGAACATAATGAGGTGTGCTGCTACAAAACGCTGGATGGCATATCGCCCGTTCGGATCATCATCGGTTTTCTCTAATGCGCTGTATAGCGTGATATTTGCTTCATAAATACTTTTTGTACCATCTTGCATGGTTCGCCATGTAAATCGACTACCATTCTTCTCGAGACGAGATACTAATTGCGCACGCGCGTCCTCCTCTAATAACCCCTCCGTTGG
>JABHEX010000029.1 GCA_018676385.1 Akkermansiaceae bacterium | reverse complement strand
TTCACGGGCTGTTTTATAATCCTTTTTTTCATACGCATTCCAACCTTCATGAAAATCAATAAAAAACAACCTGGATACAACACTGTAAACAAGTAGAACAGTAAAGGCAGTTAGAATGATATATTTTTTGAGTTTCATACACTAAGAATGCATTATTTAGGCTGTTTTTTTAAAGTGCTTGAGGAGGTAGGTTTATCAGGAGACACCAGAGAATTAAAAAAAAGTAAGGTGGCTCAGGAAAGAAGAAAATCGAGTCAAACTAATTTCAGAGCGGTAATTCTCATGACCCAACAATAACTAATTGAAAAATGGTGCCGAAGAGAAGACTCGAACTTCCACATCATTGCTGATACATGAACCTGAATCATGCGCGTCTACCAATTCCGCCACGCGCGCACATGAAGACGGGCGGAATGAAGCAGTTTGTATCACAGAATGCAACTACGATTTTTGCTGAATTCTACTAAAAACTCGACGTATGTCTTCGAGCATCAAATAGACTGATGGAACTAGAATCAGAGTAATCGTAGTTGCAAAAAGAATACCAAACCCGAGTGACACGGCCATTGGTATTAGGAATCTAGCCTGCATATCAGTTTCCAATAACATGGGCATCAAACCGGCAAATGTTGTCAGTGAGGTAAGCAATATAGGTCTAAAACGCGCTGCTCCCGCGTGCCATACAGCATCCACTAAACCACAATCTTCAGCGCGGTGGCGGTTCACATACTCCACAAGCACGAGACTATCATTTACCACCACACCAGATAGCGCGATGATACCACACAAAGACATGATGCTAAGCTCCATTCCCATAAAAATATGGCCGATCACCGCCCCTACAAATCCAAACGGAATCACCGCCATCACAATGAGCGGCTGGATATATGATTTTAACGGGATGGCCATTAGTATGTAAATTCCTAACATGGCAAAAACAAACTTCCCTGCCATTTCCGAGATACTATCTTTTTGATCTTTTTGCTCCCCAAGGTAATCCCATCTCACACCGGGAAATTGGGAAGAAAGCGGGCTAAGCACTTCTCTGTTAAATCGCTCAACGATCTCATTCGCATTAGCTCTCGCACGATCCACATCTGCGCTTATTTTAATTGAACGTTTGCGATCAACTCGATGAATCGATGCAGGCCCTCGCGTCGGGCGCGCAATAGCCACCTCCGCAAGCGACACTTCATCACCATTAGATGTCCGCAGGCGCACATCCTCTAGGTTTTCCACTGATTTACGTTTATCGGAAGGATACCTCACCATCACCTTAACTTCATCCCGCCCACGTTGGATGCGCTGAACTTCCTCACCGTAAAACGACTGCCTAATCTGACTAGCTACCGACTGCAGATTAAATCCAAGTGCTTTGCCAGTTGGAGTGACTTCTTCATAAACCAGCTCTCGTTTCCCTCTGCGATTATTCGTAGCTATATCTTTAACACCTGTGTATCCAGCCAACTGATCAGTAATATGTTTCGATGCCTTTTCTAACATCACAAGATCACGACCCGAAATTTCAATATCGATCGCGTTACCTCCTGCTCCAGTTTCTTGTCTAAAACTCAATTCAACTACACCAGGGATTAGCCCTATCTCTTTTCGCCACTCCGCAATAAACTCATCAGCTGAAATATCACGATCTGCTGCCGGTGATAGCTGTACGGTCACTTCACCAAGGTTACTACCAAGCGGCGTGCGCCCTCCACCAAAACCAGTCTGAAATGGTTGCGTCCCAGCAGATGCAAGAATATGCACAGATATCGCACTACCATGAATGTTCTCGTGTCGAGATCCCACGACTTGCGCAGCTTCTTCCATACGTTGAATTGCTACCTCGGTTGTAGAAAATGGAACACCCACCGGCATTTCCAATTTTGCAGTAACCACATCACCTTCCACCTTAGGCATAAACTCAAACGGCACCCACTTGCCAGCCACTAGCCCAAAGACTAACAGTAACAGCGAAAGAAAAACAGACCATACAATATAACGGTGCCTTAAACACCGCTTGAGTAGAGGACGATAAATACTCTCGACAAATCGCTCAAGCCCACCGGCAACCTTGAGTTGAACACGAAATACAATATTCGCATCCTGTATCTTACCATGCGGCTTGAGTAGAGCAAGATGTGCAGGCAAAACAAACTTTGATTGCAACAATGAAAATAACAATGTGGGGATTACAATAAGAGGAATATTTGGCCAAATTTTTCCACTCACACCACTCAACCCAAGCATTGGAGTAAACGCAGCAATCGTTGTTAAAATACCAAATACAACAACCGTACCAACTTCGTGCGTACCACGCCAACTGGCCTCGCGCGGATGTTCACCTCGCTGGATACGGCTGTAGACATTTTCCCCCACCACAATGGCATCGTCCACCACGATTCCTAACACAAGAATGAAGGCAAACAGGGAAATCATGTTTATGGAAACTCCAAGTTCAGGCATCAGCCAAATTCCTCCTGCAAACGAAACCGGGATTCCAAGGGCTACTAAAAATGCCAAACTCGGTCGAAGAAATAATGCCAGCACAATAAATACCAGCAAAAGCCCAGTCGAGCCATTACGGATAAGCAAACTAAGCCGACCATCTAACAATTTACTCGCGTCATTCCATAACTCCAGCTTCACTCCCTTCGGGAGCTGTGAAGGCGCCACATTTTCGATATAATCTCTTACTCCATCAGCAATCAGCAGAGTGTCTTGCTCACCAGTACGGTAAACATTTACCAAAACCGTACGCCGACCGTCAAAACTTGAACTTATCTCCACATCCTCAAATCCGTCCACCACCTTGGCGATGTCACGCAATAGCAGTTCGGACCCATCTTGTTTGGTCATTACGACAACATCTTGAAACTCTCTAGCGGTGTACCGCTTCCCCTTTGCCCGGATCACCACCTCCCCTGCTGTAGTGCGAATCGAACCACTCGGCAAATCCAGTGATGTACGTCGCACAGCATTAGCTACCTGCTGCAAGGTCAAACCAAACCTACGGAGAGTGTCCTCAGATACTTCAATCGAAATCTCGTAAGGACGAACCGCAGTGAGTGCCGCCTTGGTAATCTTTGGCGTGCCGCGTAGCATTCGCATCATCTTCTCCTTGCCACCTGCAAGACCACCGACCGGCTCCGAGGGCTTGTAGTCTAACAGACCATCGCGAACAATCCCGCCAATTTCCCGCAGCGTCTTTTCATCAACATTCGCAGATACTGCCACGCTCATCACCTGCATATCAAGACGTGCCTCCTCAAGTGTTACTTTCTCCGCCTT
>JABHEX010000308.1 GCA_018676385.1 Akkermansiaceae bacterium | reverse complement strand
ATGATGTTAGTGGCTACTGAAACAAGTCCTACTGCACCGCGCTTCATAAACTCGATAGTGAGCGGGTCATCTCCTGAGAGTATTTGAAAATCATCAGGCAGCGCCGCCCTGATCTGGGTGACGCGTTCAGGGTCACCGCCTGCTTCTTTGTTGGCTATGATCGTCGGGCAATCCGCTGCGAGACGAGCAATAGTATCGACTGCGATTTCAATGACAGATCTGCCTGGAATGCTATAAAGCATGACTGGTAAATCGGTAGATTCTGCGATGGCTTTATAGTGTTGATAGAGGCCTTCTTGAGATGGTTTGTTATAGTAGGGGCAGACTTGCAGTGTGCCATCTATTCCCATTTTTGCAGCTTGTGTGGTGAGTGAGACAGCTTCAGATGTGGCGTTTGCTCCTGTGCCGGCGATGACTTTGACGCGGCCTGCTGCGAATTCCACAGCTAGTTCAATGACACGCAGGTGTTCTTTGCGTCCCAGGGTAGGGGACTCGCCAGTGGTTCCGCAGGGAACAATACCATCTACTCCGCCCGCAATTTGTCGTTCAATAAGGTTACGAAATGCCTCGCTATCGACTACGCCGTTGCGGAAGGGGGTAATAAGTGCTGTATGGGTGCCTTGAAACATGAGAATTAGTTGGAGGTGTTTAGTTTGTAGTTGGGAGGACTTAGATGGTGATAGTGCCATCGAAGACGAATTCAGCTGGGCCTGTTAGGGTGACATTAGTGAATACTTGTTCGCTTGCTTTTATGAAGCCGATCTCAAGAGTATCCCCTCCTGCTACGTCAACTTTGATGGGTGAGGATGCTTTTGTGAGTAAGTTATGGATCAGCGCACAAGCAGTCATGCCAGTGCCGCATGCAAGGGTCTCGCCTTCTACTCCACGTTCGTATGTGCGAATGGCTATGTGCGACTCGCCAGTCACGAATGCAAAATTTGTATTTGTTCCGTTTGGTGAGTAATGGTTGTGGTATCTGAGCAATGCACCGTATTTAATGACGTCCAAGTTTTCTAAGTCATCGACGAAGGCAACGGTGTGGGGCACGCCGGTGTTGATCGAGTGGATAGGGCAGTCAAGCCCATCAATTGAGACAGGAGCATACATCTCAAGATCGACTGGATCTGACATCGCAATACGAATGTCATCGCCAAGAATTTCTGCCCTGAGTGTTCCGGCGATGGTTTCAAAGCTCACCTCAGTGGTGTCTTCTCCCATTAAGGATGCAGTATATTTCCCGAAGCACCGGGCGCCGTTACCACACATTTCAGCCTCACCTCCGTCTGCGTTGTAATAGCGGAATTTGAAGTCTGCATTCTTTTCAGCAGGTTCGACAGCAAGCAGTCCATCTGCGCCAACACCGCGTTGGCGGTCACAGAGTAGAGCGATCTGCTCACGAGTCAGGCTGAGATCGAGGTTACGGTTATCAATGACAACGAAGTCGTTACCTGAGCCGTTCATTTTATGAAATTGGAGATTCATGCGTGTTTTGAGTTTTTAGTGGCGTGAATCAATGGCTGAATGAACTCGCCGATATTGTCGGCTAGTGCCGTTGACTCTGCGTTTTCAGCAACCTGATTGACAATGGCAGAGCCGACCACCACCCCATCCGAGACGTTGGCAATTGCTGCAGCCTGTTCCGGTGCATTGATGCCAAACCCAATACACACGGGGGTATCTGTGTGTTGTTTAATTGATTGCACAAATTCACCAATGTTCGATGCAGGTGCGGCCTGGGCCCCTGTGACGCCCATTCGGGATAGCGCGTAAACGAAGCCCTCGGACTGTTCGGCAAGCATCTTTAATCGCTCTTTTGGGGTTGATGGAGAGATCAGCGTTATGTGTTTGAGGCCTTTTGAACTGGCGAGCTCATGGTTGTTAACGACTTCATCTGGCGGCAGGTCTAACAGGAGTATGCCATCGGCGCCAGCAGCAGCAGCATCGGTGTGAAATTTTTCGTATCCGTAAGCGTAGACCGGGTTGAGATAAGTGAATAGGACGAGGGCGGTATCGTGTGTGGCGCGAAATTCTTGGATCAAAGTCATGAGCTTTGATGCTGACATCCCTGCATTAAGGGCGCGTTCAGCCGCGAGTTGGTTAACTATGCCATCGGCCTGTGGATCCGAGAATGGAACACCTAATTCAATGATGTCTGCACCAGCATCTGCAATGGCGCGTATTACGGCTAGGGACTTAGAATAGTCGGGATCACCTGCGCAGACGTAGGCAACGAATGCTGCTTGGCCATCGTTCTGCAGTGTTTTAAAAGTGGTATCGATACGATTGCTCATGTCTTGTGCTCAAAACGAATAAACAGGTTTGGTAAAAAAGGGAACTCTGAATCGTGCATTGGCGGGTGAAAAATGTCTTGTGAGATAATTTGGTGAATTTAATCACTTGGAGCTATTATAAATCCAGCCCAAATTAGATAACTTTTCTGAGGGTGTTGATCGATGAAAAGTGTCGGTGAATGCTCTCTCATGTATCTTTTTATTCCATTTAAATGATGGTTTTTTTTCTTGCCAATTCTCTCATTAAATATACATATATGTTTACTTATATTATAAGATCTATTTTTTTATATGAAGTTTATGTGTAACTCACCGGCTATCGGCATCACCGATGGTTTGAGTATTGGCTACCAGTCCCGCCTCGCGGTTGCTGTGGGCGATATTGAACTGGGGTGCGGAACCCACTATTTGCTTGCTAGGAATGGCCGGGGAAAGACCACTTTGCTGCGTACATTGGCAGGAGTAATCAAGCCTATCATAGGTGGCTTTGCATGTGATGGTAGATGTCAGCTTTTAAGTGAAGATCTTACGTTTGACCGTGAACTCACAGCCAAGGTGGTTTTTAGGAGCCTGCTTAATAAAAAGGGTTATATTGAGGCGATGACACTCGCTGAGCAACTGGAGCTTGATACGGGTAAAACATACGGAAAACTCTCAACCGGTAACAAACGTAAGGTCGCTTTGTTGGTTGCAGAATTCTCAACCAAGGAAGGGCGGCCAGACATTTTATTGCTTGATGAGCCGTTCACAGGCCTTGATTCATTTGCCCGAGAAATTTTTCAAGATCTCTGGGGTAAGCGTCAAGAGGGTGTGCTTCGCTTGGTAAGTTGCCATCCAGATTTTGATTCTATGGAGATGAATAGTTCAGTTTTGATCAGCGGCGGGGAAATTATTCACCTGCATGCTGAGGATGCTCCGAAGCGTTGGGGAGACCTCAAATCTCAGCTTAATTAATAAAAACATGCAACCGTATCGTATCACTTTAGCAACAATTCTTCAGCGCAAGGTCTGGATTATTGCAATATTGTGCGTCTTGGTTTTACCCTTGATCCTTCCATATCTCACATCTTATGAGCGCACCCCGTCTCTCATTGAGCCAGCAAGAGCACAAGCGGCATGGATTTGCCTTTGGGTGGTAGCACTGGCTTGGATACTTTTTCAAGCAGCGCGGTTCGGGGATGACTCAGCACGCTCTGGACTTGGCGCATATTTTTTGAGTGCCGGCATCTCTCGCGTGAGTCAAATGTTTCAGCTGTGGTGCGCATGTCTCACATTTCTGGTTCCATTGGTCATGGTCACAGTAGCTGTTTGTCTGGTTGGGGCTATGCCAAGCGGAGATGGTCAGGCTCAAATATGGATTGCAACGAACCTCCAATATGCAGCGCTTTTCTTACTGGTAGTAGCCCCATTGGCATTGGTGGCGATTTCCGTAGGTAGTCGATTTGGGGCTACAGTCGGCTACTTACTTCCGCTGAGCCTCAGTCTTTATGGTATCTACGGTGTCGGCTATCTCGCAATGATGACATCCGTTCAAGGGAACGTAGTGATCGAATGGCTTTACGTCATATCACCACACTATCACCTTGCTGATTTGACTCCTCGGCTCGTGTTCAAGCATGGCACTATGCTTACATCTGAGTTTCTCCATCTCGTCGCCTATTTCATAGGCATCAAGCTTGTGCTTTCAATGCTATCAACCATTTGTTTCCAAGCTAAATCAGCAGCATAATTAAAATGATGTCCACCACTGCAAAAAACCTAATCATTCTCCTCATACTCGTTGTGGGTATGTTGCTGTGGGTTGGTTATTCGCAGCGTTTTAGTAAAGAAAACAAACTCTCGTACGAACCAAATGTTGCCTGTTTAAAAGGAAGCCCATATGGTAAGATTCTTGCGTTGGCCATGCAGGGATCAATTGATTTTTACTGGCACAAAGGTTCTAGTCACGAGCATGCCGAGGTGTTAGCTGATGGAAACCATCATCACGATCATGACCACTACCATCATGATCATCATCATGATTTTCATACGCTGACTGACGATCATGGTGAAAAGTCGAATCGGCCACCTAAGCCTACTGACCATGCAGTCAAGCACTTGGACGTTAAAAAAAGAGAACCGCTGCGTGTTCGTGCCACAAAGATCATTAGGAAAATGGCTGCAACGGCACATCGACGCACTGATGATAAACAGCTAACCACTGCACACAAAAAATATCTTCAGGGTGTAACCGAGGACAAACTTGAGCTCGCCTATAAACTCGACCCATCTAATTACACAAATTATGGTAACTACCATTTGTTTATCGTGACTACAAATTATGGCAGAGCGGCGGCTAATGATGATGCTGCATTGAAGTTAGCACACGAAACCCTTGTCTACTGTAAGAGCGATCAACTTGATCCTGCATCTTATGTCACGGCAGCAAGTGCGGCATATAATATTATTTATCATATTGGAAGACACCACGAGCGTTATTCCATCGTCGACGCTAAAGCAAGTTTAGCTGAATTCGATCACTGTATCAAACGTCATAAGGAGATATTGGCACTAGCAGTCGAGGAAGGCCGGATCACCTCAGAAATACGCTACCGTGAAATGGCAGAACGAATTCGTTACCTGACCAAACTGCGTGAGGCTCAGGGTAAATACATGAAGCGTGTTATGGCCACCAAAATGACCAGTAATAAGATAAAAACTACCAAATGATTTCACCAACCAAGCAGAATGGAGAGATTTCTCTCGAACCAAATACACAAACTCAGAGTGTGCCGCCGTCTATTGGCTTTCAGTCGGATATGACGGGTGCTGGTATGCTGGGTGTGGTTTTCCATGTGTGCGACAGTATGGGTGTATCGGATGTACAGATTCGTTCAGGATTGCCTGTATATGTTGAGACCAATAATGGCATGGAGTGTTTGTCTCACCTTGGAGTTCTTGGTGGCGAAGCGGTCTACGATATTTACGTGGAGTTGCTACGCAATCGTGATTTTGCAAGTCATGGCTTCGGCCATGATGAAAGCGCAGAGAGTCGCTCGAGCAGAAAAATCGAAGAAGCTGTTGGCGCGTTTCAAGAGCGAATGGTTGATGATTTTTCATGTAACGGGATTTTTGTTGATGCAACGGGGAAAACCACGGGTCGACTTCGAATTCAGGTTCACCTCAGCGCTAGTGGACTTGGAATCACTTGTCGTATCTTGAATGATTCGATTCCAGATCTAGGAGTTTTGGGTATCGATCCTGATACATCTGAAATGCTTAAACTTGCCGTACAAAGACGCGCTGGCCTTTGTTTAGTGACTGGCCCAACAGGCTCTGGTAAATCGACAACTCTCGCAGCCATCATTGATTGGCTGCGCCGCAACCATCCCAAGCACATCGTTACTATTGAGGATCCAGTAGAGTATCAATATTCGTCTGACATCGATGACCCCAAAAATCCCGGACAGAAATGTATGGCCCCCAGTATTGTTACTCAACAGGAAGTGGGTCGTGATGTAGCATCCTATCGTCAAGGGCTCAAAGATGTATTACGTAAAGCCCCCCACGTGATTCTCTTGGGTGAAATACGTGACCGTGAGGCCATGGAAACATGCATGGAGGCAGCTCAAACTGGTCACCTAGTGCTTTCTACGTTGCACACCACTGGTGCTGTAAAAACTATGGGACGTATTTTGGAAATGTACCCTCGAGAAAATCATCCTGCAATATTGAACCGATTGAGCGAGACCTTAATATTTATCCATTCCCAAGGTCTTTTGAGCGGTCATGAAGGGCGTGTGCTAACTTACGAGTTCCTACAGAACAATGAAGACTCTGTATCAAGTGCTATAGGAGGCTATGATAAGGGCTCTCGAGCTCTTGAGGATGCGATAAAGCGCTCCGGAAATATTGCATGGGATGCAAAGCTTACGAGCCTATATGAGGAGGGTAAAATCTCCCAAGAAATTTTTGAGAACACAAGAATGCATAGAGAAGATACCGAGTATGTTTAATGTGTGTGTTAATGTTCTCAAATCCGCGGTGAAAACCCACATAACAACAAGACAATAAAACAATGAAACTAACAAGAAATACAAATACCAAAATTAAGTCAGGAATGACACTAATCGAAATCACGGTTGTGATTCTCGTGCTGCTTACCCTGATTTCCGTGCTCTTCATCGGAGCGAATATCTACAAGAAGGGAGCTGATCGTGCCGCTTGTATCCTAAATATTCGGAATATCCACCAAGCTGTGCGTGCTAACCAGAACCTCAAGGGTATCGACGTCGGTGACCCGCTTGATACTTCTGCTATCTACGGCACGGGTCTCTACATAGAGGTTGAGCCTACTTGTCCATCAGACGGTGGCGATTATTCCACGTCATCCAGCTACCCTGCGATCGGTACTGCTGCCGCAACATGTGATGACTTCGGAGCATCTGTTGAGGACCACGCTCCCGATTCTACCGATGGTTGGTAAGCCAACCGTCGTGTAATTGATACAATATCGCTGGTGGTCATGTGTCATGGCCACCAGCATATTATCCTTCTCGGACAACAGCCAAGGAGACCTAACGGAGCTCCTGCGCTCCAGTATATCCATGCTGTTTATATGACACGTGACATGCCCCGTATACAATTCCGTTCAATAAATAAATGATTGAAGCAAAACATCCATCAGAACTTAATTCGCTACAAACATACATGCGCGCAGTGAAGATGGCAAAGACAACAAGCCGCCTGAACAACCCTGCATGGTATCAGGATGCACTTCATCTTGAGGTGCAGGTTCATTGCTACTTAAAGAATGCAGGGGACGTGCAATGTTTTCTTTATATTAAATCATCAAATTCTTTTGAGAAAATCGAGGGGCTCAGTCCACGTCAGCTACAGATGGCTGATGAGCTCAAAAATTTCGTAGACCGTGTTCTTGAATGCGAAAGTGTTAGAAAAGCTAAGGCGCTCGGTGTGGTGTTTTATTTAGCAGATGAGCTCTCAATCGCAGGACTCGGGCCTGAACACCAAAATCCAGGAGAAATAAATAATCTCCGTAACATGATGATTGAGGATCCGACTGAGGTCCTTGACGACAAGACTGTCTCTGCGGAAACTCACGCATGGAGACTTTTTCCGTATTCCGGTGCACCTGCTGGACAGGAGTTCGCAACAGCCATGGCTGTGTCACGCAAGTATGATGACGTATTATTAACACTGCGTGAGATTGGTGATTCAAGGAATTTGCCTATAAAAACATGTGCTCTAAGCGCTCCGCTCTGTGCCATTGCATGCCTGCCTTGGTATACCACCGCAAAAGATAATGGCACAATAGGCGTGTTTAATTATGAAACATTCACCGTTGTATCTTTTTACAACAAACGTGCAGATTTAATGATGTTACGCTATCTGCAGCATCCGCCTGGAAGCAGTGATCCTGTCAATATTGGGTCTGCAGTCATGGCGTCTGCAACCGCTTTCGAGTTAGAGAGACCCGAGATTATTTTGCTTTCTATGGTGGGGCATGATTTAAGTAACATGAACATCAGCTTGCAGAGTAGTATGGTGAAATCTGACATTCGGCTGATGTCTATCGCAAAGGTGTTGAGAGAAATGGGTCTGCCAGAGGAAATATCCTTGGAAATGATGGTGGCTACTGCGGAGCTAGATCCAGAACTTTACCCTGTGGCACAAAATGCAACCTTCACATCTTTCAGAGAGGATGGTTGGCATCTCCAAGATTTTCTCGCACCTGATCAGTATGAACTTGATATGTATCCTGCCCAAGAGGATATGAATCTTCTTAAACGTGGCAGGAAAGTAAAGTGTGTGGCTGCTTTATTATGTCTGTTGGTGTTAGGTTATGCTGGCTTTACAAGCTGGGAAAAAACCAACAGCCGTGCTTGGACCTACGAACCGCAGAATACAGAGGTAACGGCGCTCCAGCTTAAGGAGGAAATCAAGCGACACGAGCACTGGAACAGTATCCTTATGGATCGATCTAAGGCGTGGAGTAGCATGGAACTTATTTCTCGATTAACCCCAGCAGACGGGTCCGTCATTCTGAAAGATGTTAAACACCGTGTGGATAAAAAGCTTGCTCCAAAGGCAAAGAAATATGGGCTTCAAAAAAGCTGGGTTGTCAATGGTTATACTAATGACACAGGCTTGAGCTATCTCGAGAACATCAGCACCCGCGATGGAATTAAAGAGATCTTCAAGACTGTTGCAGATGAAACTGGCTCACGAGCGTATCTTCCTAACATTGGACAGAGGGACATTACTGTGCAAATGACACAAAGGCTGAATCCCACTTACAATATTATTTCTTCAACTAAGGCAAGTGATCGATTCCGTCTAGTGTTTACGATGACTATTACCCAAACATTCACATCCACAGATGAGCTAGCGCTTACTGGCATGAAAAAAAGCAAAAAGCGATGAGCGATTATTACAAACAACCAGTGACTATTTTTGGTATTGTTATTCCATGTCTATTCATGGTTTTATTGGCGGGTATAGCTCTCTATATGTCTTCATCAACATCCGCCGAATATAGGAAAAAAAAGAAAGGGTATGATAAGGCTCAAGTGGCCATCAAGCAAACAATGGGGCTGCAAGAACAGGTTCGAAAAACAAAAGCGTATACTAAAGAATGGGATTATTTACTCAACACTGAGACGCGTGGCACGTTTCTTCAACACTGGCAAGCTGCTGAAGAGAAATTCAGTGGCAAGGAATTAACGAAAACGTCGCACAACTGGATAAACTATAGTGATGGGATCGGTAAAGGAATCGATCAGCCTGCCAGCCAAGTGAACATGTCCTTTTCTGCCACATACCGCGCCATGCAATTAGCCTTGTTAGAAATGGAGACAAAATTACCTAATATGCAGTTGGATTCACTAACGATAACTCCTGATACAAACAGCGATTCTATTAACTTCGAAACAACATTTACCGTATGGACAGGCAACTAATATCGGGTGCTTTATTTGGTCTACTGCTTGCCATGAATCCGGTCATGGCACAGGATAACAGTAATCCTAATATGAGCGCCGATAATTCGGCATTTAATGAAAGCAGTAGCCGAAAGCTAATCGGTGACGCGAAAGCTGATTGGATCAGAGAAATGCGTGGTAAGCTTCCCATGGCGGAGCGAAAGATCGGGCCGTTTGGGATGTCTCAGAATCCTAACGTTAAAGTTGCTCAAAAATCTAATGAAAAACTTAAGCCGGGTGCATTTCGTAATGCGATTAAGGCAATAAAGATCAATGCGGTAGTTGCCTCAGAGAATAAGTTCATTATTGGGTCGCGCGAGTTTCGTGCTGGTGATGAGTTACGCGTCATCCGTGGCCAACGCCAATTCAATCTGAAAATTATAACAGTGAAGCCAAGTCGCATCGTTTTCAAAGATATTGATACTGGCGAACAGGTAGTAAGAAACCTGAACGCTCTGCCTCCCGGAATAAGCCGAAATTCAAGTATTCTGTCAGTGCCTGGTGTTGTGCCAGCTAGTAAAAAAGACAAGAGCCCGCTGCTTTTAGCATCTCCTACCGTCCCCACCAGAAACAACGAAAATAACCGAAATAAATAGCCACACCCTTGTAAAATTATGAAAAATACAATTATTCTAATACTCATTGGACTGGTGTCCATCACCCTGACATATGGACAGTCTGGTGGAGCCGCCGCCGTAAACGTTGACCCGCCTGAGATTGGCCCCAGAGCAGCCCCTGGAGCAGCCCCTAGAGCAGGGAATGATGAAGCTGACGTAGTCGACGAGAACCCTATTGCAGAGGATGACGGAGGTTTCCTGATTAAGGATGCAAGCATTAACAATATTTTTCAACTCCTTGCCAAGCGTGCGGGTAAACAATACTTTCACAATAATAAGTTAAATATTGATGACTACAAGGTGACCGGACATCTCAATGGCGATACTGCGCCCTTAAAACAAATGGAGGAACTCGCATTTCAGTATGGCCTGAGGATGTATGTGAGAGGAAATACGGTCTATGCCATGATGGAGGAGCAGCTCCAACAACTACCAGCCAAAGAGTGGACATACACACTGCGCTACATGCGTGCGACTGACATCGAACAAATCAAAGCACTTATTCAGCCACTGCTTACTCCTGGACGTGGAATTGTAAATTTTGAGCCCAAGACGAGTACAATTGTCGTTATTGATACTATTCAGCACATCGAAATGGTTGATAGGCTGTTGAAAAAAATTGATCGGCCCAAGGGGCAAATAGTTGTGGAAGTGAAGATACTTCGGGTAAATAGTAGAGTTGGTCAGGCAAAAGGTATGGATTGGTCGAAGTCACTCCGTGACAATGGTGTCTCCGTAGA
Organism: Akkermansiaceae bacterium; assembly: GCA_018676385.1. Classification (GTDB taxonomy): domain Bacteria; phylum Verrucomicrobiota; class Verrucomicrobiia; order Verrucomicrobiales; family Akkermansiaceae; genus Oceaniferula. The sequence continues at coordinate 14,633 of JABHEX010000308.1, read as the reverse complement.
TATTGCTCGCAGCCTTAATAGCGTTTTTGGATTGCCGTCAAACTGGTCAGAATCCTCTCCCATGACTCAGTCGCCGCTGCCAAGTGGTGGAACTACGGGATCAGATGTGCCTGATGTTACCAGCAACCTCATTCTCTCTCCCATACAGGTGGGAGGGGTGTTGCGCGCACTAAATGATGCTAATATGGTAAATCAGAAATCAAACCCAGTGGTTATTACCGAGGACAACGAGGTAGCCAGTGTTGCGTTAATTGACCGAGTGCCCATTATTACTTCGGAAATACGCGAGACAGCATCAGGCACAAATGTAACGGACAAGGTCCGATACACCATAGACGAAAATGACTCTACGGATCCTGAGAAAACTCGTGAAATCGGCGTGACGATTACCGTGCGCCCAAGTTTGCTGCCTGATGGAACTATTCGTATGGATATGCGTCCCCGTAATGCTCAGATCGTAGAGAACGTCCAAGGTGCCTCGGGTAATATTTACCCACGTGTTAGCGAGGCGACAGTTAAATCAATCGCACGTATTCCTGATGGGCATTCGCTCATTATTGGTGGCTTCTATGGTTTGGTTGATACAAAAGGTAAGAATAAGGTTCCATTATTAGGAGATATCCCGTTTCTCAACTTCTTCTTTAAGTCTAAAAATACGAGTAAAGAGCAATCCAGTTTGATCTTTGTTGTCACTCCGACATCATATAATCCATCATCTGCGAAGGGTAATAACAACACTAGCTCGCGTCTGAGTAAAACGATGAGCGTGCAGCCAGGGCATAACTGGGTGGATGACAAGAACCCAGGACCAGCACATGAGCCGAATCTTCGTCGCACGATTCGTGGGATGAAGAACATGCCTGCTCCCCTGTATCCACAACCTTAACTCGAACGACTATTTTCATTAGTGAACATTCAACCACACCGTGATGAGGAAGCTGTTACTGAGTCGGGTGCCGTCGAGGTTCCCAAGCAGGTTAACCAGTTTTCCGACCTTAGCCCGGAAGTTTCATCAGTGCTGGGGCATGCTCTAAGCCGTACCCTTGAGATGCTTCAGCAGCATAATTTGGCCTCCGCAGAGGATTGCAGTCAGGTAGCTAACAAGGTTCAGAGTAGATGGCAACTAGGGCAGGGTGCCGACCCTATTATGAGCCTCGCTCGACTACGTGCGGGTGGTGGTGATATGCTTGATGCTAGTGTTGAAATGATTTCATCTAAATTGAGTGGCTCACTACCCTTTGCTCCGGCGCGTGTGCCCTTCGCGGCTCGGTTGATCCCGCCGACGACTCTTTATGAGAATCACCCAGAGATTCACGTAATTTGCAAATTAATGCTAGTACCAATCGCCTTTGCTGAGGATTTGGATGTCATTGGGATTGCATCAATTAATTCGTATTTTGCTGATACCATTATCACCCATATCAAAGAGAATATCAAAAATAAAACAGGAGTTCAGCCGATAATGCATAACATACGTTTGGATTATTTAGGCTGGGCCAAAATGTGCCAAAAACACTTTAGACAAGACGTATAAGACAATGATTGAATTCGATGGCATAAGGTTTAACACGCTCATTAGTAAGCAGATCATGCAGACTCTCGCGGAGCATGATCCATCGCTCATGTCAATTGACTCGGGTCAGATTGAGGCAAAAGTGACCAAGGGGGTTTTTATGGCTGTACTTGCCAAGATTAACAATATACCCTTTTTCCCCAAGGTTGCAGAATTTGGTGAAGGTAATCTGCTCGATAAATGTGATCCCTCCGTGTTAACTCGTGGCGGATTCGCGCCGCTTTGCGTTGATGAGAACAAAATCATCATTGCGATTTCCAACCCTTGGAGCACAGCCGCAGATGAATACGTGGCGATGCGATTTCCTGAACTGGAGATAGTTAAAATAGTTACGCTCAACTCTGAAATTAGTCGCACCATTGAAGCGGTTTCTGGAAATGCTGGGCCCAGCCGAGATGAGCTTGAGGCAATTCAGGTTGAAGATACCGATGACAAAATCAAAGACTTTGATGTCACGACTGATTATGAAGAACCCATGGCGCAACTGATTGCCACTATTATGGCCAGTGCGGTCAAGCAACGAGCATCAGACGTTCACTTTAAAGTCGAAAAAGAGAGCTTTTATTATGCGTTTAGGGTCGATGGAGATATTGGCAGAAAAATCGAAATTCCGATGAAGCTGAAGGATCGGTTGGATGCCTACCTGCTGAACCTAATGAAGCTTCCTGCCGAGATCAGAAACACAACACCTGGAATTTCCGGGCGTTTCACAATTTCCTATTTCCGACGCCCTATTGACATCAGATACGAGCGCCACAGAACGTATCGAGGTTATCATATCACCATGCGCTTGCTTGATAAAGGTCACCTCGATGTGACTCTGGGCAAGGGTTCACTGGCTTTTGACGATGCGACCCTGCTTGCCATGGACAAAGTAATGAGAATACCAGCGGGTATCATCGTGATGAGTGGCCCAACAGGATCAGGTAAATCTACTACGTTGAATGCGATTCTGCGGGAAATGAATACGCCCGATGTTAACATTTTAACACTAGAAAACCCGGTTGAGGATGAGATTCCAGGGGTGACTCACTGTGACCTCAGAAATCCTGGTGAGTTCAAACCTATGATTGCGAGTTTTATGCGATCTGATCCAGATATTATTCTGATGGGTGAGGTTCGGGACATTGAGTCCGCTGAATTGGCAATTGAGGCAGCCGTTACTGGGCACAAGGTTCTGACAACTATCCATACCCCACGTGCATCGCAAATCATCGAGCGTTTTGAGCAGTTGGGTATTGAGCGTTGGAAAATTGCGCAAACATTGAAAGCGGCATGTGCACAGCGTTTGATCAAGGTGCTTTGTCCATATTGCAAAATGGAGCAGCAGGGGATTCGAAGCAAAGAGCGTATGATCTATGGGCTTGACGATTCTTGGGGGACTCGTGTTGTTTACGCACATTTACCGGACGGATGCCAAGAGTGTCATGGATCTGGCTACTCAGGTAGGACGGCGATTTTAGAGATTATTCCTATTACGCCTAAAGTATCAGATATGCTTTCTAAGGGTGAAATTACACCATACGAATTGGAATTAAAAATACAGGAAGATGGGATTTTACCCAATTTAAGAAATAACGGATTGAAACTCCTTGCCGAAGGGAAAACAGATCTTGCTGCTCTTGGAAAGATGATTGATATGAGCACAGACGACTAATGAACGATGAGTGAAAATTCTACCATAGCGCAGTCAGTAAGATCACGCAGAGAAAAAAAGATAGAGCCTAAAGAAAACCCAAAATCTACTTTTTTTGCGGCTAGGGTCAGGCCATTCAAAAAGAAGGAGTTGGTGCAGATGTTCCGCTCATTGTCATCAATGTTGCGCGCACAGATTAACACTGCGGATGCAATTAAATATTACGCTCACGGGCACCCTAACAAAGATTTGGTTAAAGCATTAACACAAATTAATGTGGACATTAACAAAGGTATCCCAATTCACGTTGCTTTTAGGAGGTCTCAAAAATTTGATGACATGACGATTGGTCTTGTTCAAGCAGGTGGTGATGCTGGCCAGCTTGATGTTGCATTTGCTGAACTAGGTAAACGCATCAAGAGCGATTTGTTTTTTCGAAAAAAAATACGCAAGCTAGTAATGATGCCCTGTGTCGTTATTCCAATACTCATAGGGGCATTCATTGCTTCCCAAGTTAAGATTGTTCCCCAAGTAGAAAAAATGATGGGGAGTATGGAGGCGAAAGGTCTCGTTGCGCTGTCTTTTAAAGTGAGTCACGTTGTGCAGAAAACTTGGCCGTTAGTTATAATGATTCTCATTGCGGTAGTAGTCACTGTATGGAAATCTAACATGGTAAAGAACACTCTTATGAATCTTGCTATGGCAAAATTCCGAGTAGTTCGCATGATGGTCATGAGTTTGCGCCAGATGACGATCCTATCAACAATCAAGCTTTTATATTCAAATGGTATTAACTTAGCAAAGTCTCTTAGAGTTGCGGCAAACAGTGTGAAGACAACACCTTTCCATCGTGAACTTCGAAAAGCTGCAGATATGTATGAAAAATCAGGTGTGCCATTATCTTCTGCTTTTGCTAAATACACGTCGGTGGATCCTCAAGTAGTACACATGCTCGCCATTGGAGAGAAGTCTGCATCGATTGATACCCAGATGAGTATGCTTGCGGAAATGTTTGAAGAAGATGCTGAACAACTAATGGATGACTTCAGTCAGTTTGTTAGTTTTAGTGTGATGATCATCGCCGTGATGCTCATTGCTGCTGTATTTCTCGGAACATTTATGCCGATTTTTCTAATGGGTCCACAGATGATGCAGGATGCGATGTAGATTAATTTAGACTAATTTGATATGCAACTTACCTTACTTGACCGATGGTTAAAGGAACGTTTCATTTATGAAACGCAGATATTCACCTTACGTATTCCCGATGAGCTGCCATCTGGAGCAGAGGTTGATGAAGTGGAACAAAAAAAGTCAGGTGATTATCGTTACCGAATCACGGTTAAGGATAACAAAATTGCAGATCAGGTTCTAGTGTGCCTCAAGGAAAATCAGATCATGCATGCAACCCACGTGGTTGAGGGTAACTATTGGTATAATAAACATATATCACCAAAGGGAAAAAGCTTCACTTACATGTGGATTCTTCGGTTTTTCACTATGTCTATCATCAGCTTTGCTGTCTATGGAGTCATGCTATTAATTCAGAATAAGGAATTGATGACCACTATTATGGATACAATTAATGAGCTTAAGAGTGGCATGTGACGAAGCAAAAGCAGGGATTTATAAGTTAAAAGCGATAGCAGTACATTGTAGCGAGTATTTTTTTATTTTCATGATTTCAGACTATGCTAGATTATCTTTCGTATATGGTAATGACAATGAGTCATCTTAAAGGGGGGTATAAATTGAGTCGAGGCATGACTCTTATTGAAATCACCTTGGTTATTTCGGTTCTGGTAACCTTGATAAGCGCATCGCTCTATGTCGTTGGTGGTTACAAGGAGTGGAAGCTTGGATCTGCGGCAGCGGTTGAGCTGAGGAGAGTCTACAATGCACAACGTACTTACTTGGCTGAAAATCCTACTGAAAATGCCACAACTTTAACTGCATCGAAGGTTATTCCCTATCTGTCAGACGGAGCTACATCATTACCCACCGTGGAAAATATGGATGGTATTGACCTAGCAATTAGAGTGGATGTGGTGCCGCCAATTATTTTAGATGGCGCGGGTTCTACTTACGATCCTTCAGGAAGTTCAGACGATGGTTTGTGGGACGTGGGTAGATACTAACGATATATGAGTGCGAATTTATTTTCTAAATTAACAATATACGGCATAATCAGCATGGGACTGGTAATGAATTCAGTCGCGCAAGAACGAAAACCTAACAAGCTTCCATCAAGTTACCGTCACATTGGCACCTACAAAATGATCTCTAAGATTAAAGTGGAAAAAGGTGAGGCTATGTCCGTTGTGATAACACCTCTGGTCTATCGCGTATATTCTGATGGTATTGAGGTTCGCGTATATTGCCGTGCAGCAGGTGAAGACAGTTACACGGCTTATCAGATTTATCGATCTGATGGAATTGGAGCAGCTAGGGCATCAGGCCAGATCGATTTCATTGCAGGAGTACAAGCGATGTCCAATAAAGCAGAAATGATGAGGCAGATTAGTGTGACTCGAGAAAGCATCACAATGGTCAAAATGCCGCCACGATCGCACAGAGTCATTATCATACGGGCTGATTCTCAACTTAAAGTGAAATAACAACACTAAGCTTCAATTTACATTACATGAAAGTGCCGCCAGCTCCAAACACGCAAGAGCCAATTGTGATTGTTCAGAAGAATCCATCTACAGGAGTAATACAATCTTCGGCTGCCGGATCTGTGGGTGCTATGTTAGATAATCACTCCGGCTCAAAAAACTTCCTTCGTGGGCAAGGTCAACTTGAGAGAGGTTATCCTTGGCTCCTTGCAGTGAGCACTCTGCTTTCCACTGTGCTATGCTGGCTTTATGTTACCAAGCCGGTCGTCATTGAGGAAATTAGTGTGCTTCCATCTGCGCGGAGTGATCTGAATGTGCATACGCAACTGCCTCATGAAACATCACACAAGCAAATTGTTGGGGTGACAACTCCCTTAGGGTTAGTGCCATCTGACAGCGAGCTGCCAAGTGCACGCAACAGGTCGAGCGAGGCGATGCCGGGCGCGCCTATCGAGATCGATCCACGTAAGCTCACTATGGCGAAGCGTGCAAATTCAACTCTCAGTGTATCTAATGGATGGGAAAAGACGAATCTCAAGGTGCAGCACATTCTTAGTGCTGATGTTGGGATGACTGAAAATGAGAAAATCATTATCAATGTTCCAGTGCTTTATCAAACTCGTAGTATGCGCTGGACGCCTCAGCAAATGGTAAAAGCACGTGATGTGCTAGAAAGGCTCATGTTATACGAGCGTGACCTCAGTAAGTTGCGTAAGGAAGGATTAGATATTATGGCTAGTTGGAATCATATCATCAGGGATACCATTCCTGCTGGTTCTCTGCGTGCTGACAGCCCATCTCTACCGTACAACCATGGCGACGCAAAAGATCCTGCATTACTACCAGGAAGTGCATCTGCTATACAAGTCGAAGGTAAATAGACCGTTATGAAATACCGCATCATTTTTCTCTTTCTCTATTTCTTTTGTCTAGTGCGAGCTCAGCAAGTCGTGCCGTCTGCTAAGCTTAGTTATCCTCCCAACGATATATCAGAAAACGATCAGGTCACTACGCAGCCTGCTGTTGAGCTTCTTACGGATGTTGCGGTGCCATCTACCAAGTCGCACGGGGAAAGACCGGATATTGATCATACACCAGATGAGGGTATCACTGTTCAAGTGGAAAAAACAAACGTCACGGCAGGTAATAGGTTGCCTGCAGGCAAGGTTAAGATTTATTCGCCATGGCCGGCCAAGCCTATGTTTCCAGCTCCCGACGGTTGGAAATTTGTCCCAGCTCCGAAGGGAGTTGATCCATACCGCACGGAGGCCAAGCTAGGTAGTGGCCAGATGATCAGTCTCGCTATCACTCCCTTTGTGCTCGTTCCCATTACAGATGGCCAAAATTCTATTCGTATTCGCGAACCAGGATTCCAACCTGAGCTTGGATATCTTCAACACGAAACCATTGGTGTGATGCTTCAGAAATCTAATGTAGACCTTCAGCGTAATGAGAAACAGGTGGCCGATTCTATTCGGCGTTTGCAGCAACTTCTCATTTCTCTGCCAAAGAATAGCGCATCCACAGTGCCTGAAACTCCCGCGACATCATCTGCGACCAAACCATGAAAACGTTATCATTTACTTTTACAGCTGTGGGTTTGGGTTTGATAGCAGGACTCACACTAGCTCATTACCACCAAGTGAAAGGAATGGTTGTGCGTGAGCGTGTTGGTGTGAATCATACATCTAGCTCGGGCTCTGAAAAACCCATGGCTATAATAGGCTATGATGCTACTTCACCAAAGCGCACTGGACTAGAGACAGGTGAAGGATCTGATGCTGCTGCCTACAAAACAAATCGGTCTAGTCGTGAAGATGTCCTGTTAGATATACTTGCAGAAATACGTAAGGAGCAGAAGCAAATGTATAAGCAGATGGCTGAACAGAACCGTGAAGTGGCAGAGTTGACTTTTCGTGTGGATTCGCACAGTGATTCATTCATGCCACTGCGCATGGAAGCGGAATCACCTCCCGTTCTGGATTTAAACAGAGGTTATAAAATACCAAATGAAGATGATGAGGATTCGCTTTTGCCGCCAAAACCAGCCGCATCTCAGTGATGAGTCGCTTTTTTTTGTTGCGGGCGATAGGCTGTTAGCCTGTCACAAATGAAATTATTTTTGAGTTATTAAACAACAAGTGTCAATTTGGATTCGTGTGTAGCTAATTACTCTGAGCTATTAACATTTCCATTAACCTTGATCGATCTCTCGACTTTGAGAGGGTAAGTTTGGTAGAGTAAATCAGCTCCAAACGGAGTTTCATGAATGACTTCCATGGTATAAATACCGTCTTCCGTGATACGAGTATCGAGGGAAGTTACATTATAGCTGCGGTTCACTGGTTTAACATCATCAACGATCACGAAGCTGGTGTTGATATTCAGTGGTGATACGGGAGTTGCAGATGGTTCACCCTCATAAACTCGGATGTAAGTCGTGCTATCAGGATAGAGGTCGACGAGATTGACATTCACTTGAGGGATCTTTGTGTATTCTACTGAAGTGTCGATACCACTTACAGTAGCACTTGCAATCGGCCAGATTTGGACACGTTTATGATCAAGCAGTGTAGCGCCCTCTCCAACGCCAAAATCCGGGTTAGCATATATTGAGAATACCTCTTCACCTCGAGCTTGGGTTAAATCAGCTGCCTGGATTTGGGTGACAATATTATTAAAATTGTGAGTTCCGTTTGAGATAATCGGATCGTGATCGTGGGTATCCCAATGTGCTCCCGGTAAAGCTTCGCTTTCACCCGATGCGTATTCGGTGGTGCGGTGATCAAAGATGACAGATTTTGCAGCGTCGTGTACTGATGGGTCATCAGTCACAATGCCTGAGACTTCGAACTCAATGCTGAATGTCTGGTCTACTCTCGTGCGCGGAATGAGTGTGTAAGGATCCCCCGTGTTAATTTTGACAATTCCTTGTGGATGATAGCTTGAGACAGTTTTCTCATCGAGCAGATACTCAGCGTTGTCGGATAGCCTGATTGTCCAGAGTCGAAATACGGAACTGTCCACGACGCCGTCTGCATCGTATGATGTGCCGGCCGCGGCGAGAGGAGTTATCATGTGTGTTGTGCCGTCAGCGTGAGTCTGCACGATCTGGTTCATGTAGCCATCATTGGCGTAGCTCACCGCAGTAGTTACTAGGAGTGATAGGAGTAATTTTTTCATGATTTAATCTTGTTGCTGGATGGTATTCATCCAATTGTTGATATAATTTGTTTATCTAGTTTTTAGTATCTTTAATATCCACCTTGGTAGGTGGTTTGAGTGCATCTGGTGCGACAGAAATCGGACCTTTAGCGCAGGTTGCAACCACTATTTTTCCAATAGATTGGTAGGCTTCAATGGCTTTCTGGTTGATTTTATTACGGCCTTTAGCTTGCGACATTTTAATTTCCTGCACATGTAGCCAACCGTAGTTCTTTCTCAGGAAATCTGACCAATTGAGCAGTTTTCCTTTAGGTTTATTGACGATTCTATCTTTCAAGTGAGTTGGGATATGGATGACCGATCCTTTGGGTACGAGTGTCCAATAGCGACTGCTTGCGAGAAGAGTGGAATTGCCGATCAGGCTGTGTTTCTTGATCGTGACGATTGGTTTCAGAGGAGACTTGCGTATTTCTGCTTTGGCGAGTGCCTGTTTTCTTTGAATTTTTGCGATATCTTTATGGGTCGGTGGCTTGTGGGCGACCACAGATTTTTTTTCATTGCTCACGTCTACTGACTGCGCGAGGGAAGTCGCGCATAGCAACAGATAAACAACAAATATAGAATTCTTCATAGGGGCTGAAATTGCGTGAGCAGAATCAATGACTATGGCACTTTGGTGAAACGAACTAAGATGATAGTATCTTGTAGGTCGAACCCGTAGTGGTTTGAGTTGCTGTGCGTCAATTCGGCAGCATAAATCACATCAAGTGGCCCCAGAGCTAGTTTTCCATTTTTGACGTAAGGGCGTAGAAACTCAGCAGCTGATGTTTGATGAGAATAACCAGCAGCATTGTTGGGTGGTAGATCACCATTTTTAAGCACCTTCACGTTGTTGGACTCGTTATAGAAGTAATTGTAACCTCCCATGTATAATTTAGCTGCAAAGCGGAGAGTCTCACCCGCCTCGACAATGCGGTCATCGTAGAAGTGCGTAGGATCAACTTGAGATCCTGTGCCGGTGAATACGTGTTTCCAGCCTTGTGAAGAGTAATGTATGTAAGACCGTGCAGGGTATTCTCTGCCATATTGGTCTGTGATACCCACACCAATGACTGACACTTGCACACGCAATCTGGTTTTGGTCTCGATTTCGTCATTAGGGTCAATGTCGATGATATCGTCAATTTCGTTGGGGTATTCAATACTCCATCCGAGAGTCGGAGCTACGCCCTGACGGACCATACCCATATTGACGTTCAGTGTGCCAACTGGAATGGCGGGGTCTGTTGATTGGCTGTATGCCTGGTATGGCAGCAGGAGGCTACCAATTATTGTAAGGATGATGTTTTTCATGTCTTTGTTCGTTTGTTAATTTAATAATTCCTGTAGTAAACAGGAGTTACGCTGCTTTATGTAGGTCTAACCCTTAGCATGATCGGTCTCATACTTGTGTAAGGGTTAGTAATGTTCTTATTTTTAGGGAGATAGATACGTTAATATACTTAAAATATATATGAATTAAAGGAAGAAATGATATATTTTTACCGATTTTTGGTAAGTCTTAAATGGCTTGGTTTAAGGGTTAGATAAGTTCGGGTGGATTTCACGAATGACAACCATCCAGTTTATCATATTGATTGGCGGTAAGGCTGCTGGATGGGATATTGGTTTGAGTGTTGCACTTATGTTGCCGGGGACCACTTCACCTGACGCTCCGGACTTGAGATCAGCAATACGTGTCGGGCTAGCGTTGTTTTTGGTTACTGAGCCCAGCTGGCCTTCGATCTGAACCGGAACGGGATTGTTACTGCTGCCGAAGCGTTTTTCCGGAGCAAACATAGAGAGTGGAGGGTAATATTTTTCCTCGTAGGGTAGGGTTATGCCATCGGGAGTTGCGGTTTCCACAATGTTGGTATCATCGGCAATAATCAGACGCATGTTAGTTACAAGTGAGAATCCTCGCGTGTAGGCAGACAGGTCTTTCGCATCGAGCATGACGATCGAGATATCGTCATCTAGGCTTGGGAATGCTGGTGGTCTTATGGATATGTTAGAAATGTAGTCGACGTTAATAGACAGCGAGTGATTAATCTCGGTAGATTCAGCATTTTGGGACGCAAGATAGTTAGATATACGTTCAGCATGAACACTTACGGCGGGCCTGCCGTCTGTAGTGGTTTGGGTATGAAAAGGGAATAGCTCTCCAAGTGCCGTATCCGGATTAGGCCAATTATCACCTTTGTAGAATGTTTGTGACTCTGTTGTCCCATTTTTCTGGTAAGTAAACCGGATTGCTGTTGGTGTTTGATTGTCTGCGGCAGTGACATCGATAACATCTAAGCGCATAGCACACCGTTTAGCGCCGATGCTGTAGTAGTCCCATGACGAAGGAGAGACTGAATTAGAGCTATTGATTGATTCCTTGTTGCTGGTGTAGCGGTCGTAAAACTCTAGGCCACGGTTAATAGGGATAAACGAAACCCTGCCGCCGTCGGATGCCGATGAAATGGGGAAGGTTTTGCCTTTGGACTGCTCCAGATCTCGCGCGTTGCTGGCGAAAGGGTTATTGCCCGTTATTCCGGTTGTGAGGTCCCCGACAATCGTGTTGTCGGACAGTGTTACGCCTTTGCGGCTGGCAATAGCGTCTGTTGTGAAGCTGCCCTCGGTAACAACTTTTTGACCAAATACAGTGCCCTTTATATCAATATTTGACCATTCGGTGCCATCGGAGTGAGCACCCAATGCGGTGAAGCTTGCACCGTTGATTGGCAGCTGAGATGGTATTTCATAGAGAGAAATCAGGAAATATTTGGTGCGTGACGGTAAATTTGTTGTGTTGTTATCTTGATCTGCAAAATTCATTTTAAACACCCACCAGTTGTGCTTAGCGATCAGTGTATCGCCAGCCTGGTAATTGAAGTGCATCGATGGAGCGGTTATGATATTGAATTGAGGATATTTATTTACATCTTCATGCACCCATCCTTCAGCAGAACTGCCGTATGCCTTTAAGTGTGATATGATAGGATAACGAGAATCTCGCCTTTCATAATAGTTGGTTGTTTCAAGTGGAGGGGGGTAGTTACTAGAGGCTGTACGATTGGCTCCTGAGCTAATATGTTGCCAATACTGTTCGCTGAATCCGGGTGAAACCACATCCATTGAGTAGATATCATTATCACCTATGTTTCCCGAGCGCATAGTATTTACACCAAGCGATGATGCGATGTCTGAGTCTATTGCGATCTCCGAGTTTGACTGCGTGATGGCATCATCTATGATTTGTTTCCAACTTAGATTGCGCCGCGTACTCCATTGCCACGAATTATCTTTCATACCAATTATGGCTCTGTTTGGTATAATGTTCGTCATTGCTCTAAGGAAAGCCTCTTCGCGCTGCTGGTAGTCACCTCGGAGCATGTGGTTTGCCTCAGCCTTTTGTGATTCGACTGTATTTTCATACATCGAGATCATCACGATCAGTAAGGCAATCCCTACGGATGTGACCGTAAGAATGGAGGCAAAACCCTGTTTGTGCCTAGCCGTGTGATGTGAGGAATAATTTTTCATCGCAGGGTGCTGCTCGAATAAATGATTTCCTCGTCGTTAGGGCCGACGAGCTTGATGCGGAGAACGCCATTTTCTACATAGAAGGTGGCGTCTTTAATACTGTTGGATATGTTCCAGCTTGGAGAGGCTACTGCAAGTTCTGCCATAGAGTTGACCTGATAGTAATCAAGTCGACTATCACCTTCGTCAAAGTTAATGACGGCAAAGCTTTGAGAGTTGTCATCTGTGCCTTGGAACATGAGTGCGAGAATTTTGCCGTTTTCGATCACGGCGTTCTCGCTGGAGATTGCGTCGTTCATGCCCGCATACATTCGGAAAAAGTTGGCTCGCGAAACTATACGGTTTAGTGTGTTGTTTACCTGTGGTGCTTCGCTGATGAGAAAATTTTGTGCCTTAAGGATTCTGTAAGATGCCAACTGGCTATTGAACAAAGTGAGAGAAATTCCAGCCACCATCAGACCAACGACAATTGCCACGGTCATCTCAATGAGCGTGAATCCTTTTTTAAAAGTTGGTGGTTTGGTGAGCACGGTTACTGTGAACGTATGACGGTGCGGGATTTTACATATTCATCATCTCCGATTTTATAGGTCAAATGGCTTTGTAATTGCCATGTTTCCATTTCAGAGGGGTTGGTCTCAACAGTGCCATTACCTCCCGCCGCGGGAAGGTTGTTGGCATCGGCGATTTTGGTGCGAATCACGGTGGCCATGATTGCCGCGCCACCGGGAAACTTGCCGATTTCCACGTCGGTGGTAGTGCGTGATGGATAGACTGGCCAGGGCGAGCTCCCAGAGGTCATAACCTCAAAGCTGACACGCTCGGCATATGCTTGTTCATAGGAAATATAGGCATCGGATATGTTCTGGTAGATAGTCCATTGACGTGGTGCCATGAGGTCTAGCGAACTTTTGAAAACGGTAATCCCGATAGCGGATAGCAGAGCTAGAGCTAGCGTGAGTTCGACGATCATGCTGCCCGCTCGCATCATGGCAGGCTTTCGGCGCTTGCCATGGAGCAGCGGTGGGGTATTTTCACAGGTAACCAATCCCATATGATATTTAAGCCTTTCACTGTGTTTCTGCTGTCCCTGATTTTTGGTATGGCTGGGGTATCGGCACAGGCGATTCTTGCTCCACCTTTTGGGCTGCAATGGGGAGATAGCATGGATAAGGTCCTCGTTTGGGCTGAGAGGGAGAAGCTGGATATGGTCATTAACATCAAGGGTGCTGAGCCTGAGCTTCGGGTAATTCGCGTTACCTCCAGCACTGGGCAGCTTCCGAGACACAAGGCCGTCGCGCTGGAGACGATGTATCATCGGGGTAGATTGTTTGAAGTTACGCTTCATTATGGTGAGAAAGGCGTGAAGCCTGAAAGGTTGCGGGTGGATTTTGATAAGCTTAAAAAAGACTTGGTGTTTAAATATGGGCGTTTTAGACCCAATAATAAACGGGTAGAAAAAATTGATGGTTTTGTTAGTGAATCAGTATCTTATCATGTGGAGCCGGTGAAAGGTTTGATGTTGATGATGTTATTTACGGAAATGGAGGACACGCTCAGAAAGCAGAATTCGGCGCGTTTCTCGCTCTTGTATAGGAATCAAAATATCTTGCCTTAAAGGTGATGGGTGTTAGTTAGAGTTATTTGTTTGCCAGTTAATCCAGGGTCCCGGCGGAACCTCATGGTCTTCGATAAATTTCCATGAAACGCGGTATCCACTGCGGATGGCGAGGTAGTCTCTGACAGATGGGCTGATACCAATACCAGCATTACCGTTAGGGTTGGGCTTGGGTGATTTGCCTGTAAATACGTATTCCCAATCGTTTGTATTGAATGGTCCGCAGTCCTCCCACTGAGTATAACAGATTTTACCTCGGTAGTGAATGGCTACCCAGCGGCCTTTGCAGACAGATGTCTGAGATGAGCCTTTGTGGGCTCGCCAGTACCATGGAATAACATCAGGAGCCTCCGTGCGGTGGACGCCACTGGGTGCGATGTCATTGTAGGGAAGAGCTATGTAGAAAGGGTTGAGCTTGGGCGTAAATGTTGCAGGGCGATAACCTTTACGTTT